>NZ_BAABCY010000078.1:0-163813 GCF_039539345.1 Snuella lapsa
AGAAAACTTAGACTTGGGAAAGATAATTATTATCTAAATCAATTCCCTAATTTTTTAAATGAAATTGCCCTGCCCGTTTTAAGGGCGTTTGTTATTCATTAGTTGTTACAATGTAAATTCAAACTGATTATTAGGGCTTACACCTTGATTTTTAAGGTTTTTATAGGTAGGCCGTACCTCTTATTGTCTTTGGTTTTCTTTGTCATGCCTGCGTAGGCAGGCATCCACTTTTGGCTATGTATATAATAAAACCAAGTTTAGTACAATGATTGGAATCGTTGGTCAGGACTATATTATGGTTTCTTACTTTTTCCCATTGCCGTAAAAAGTAAGCAAAAAGGTCTAGGCTTACGATAAAACCCAGATAAAATGCTACGGTATCCGCCCCCACGGATGAAAATGCCTCCCCCTCATCACTTCGGGATCAAACAGGATTTTCATTCTTATGCCACCCTGCTACCTTGATTTTTAAGGTTTTTATCGATAGGCCGAAAATATACTTTTTTAACGGGAAGAATTTGTAATCGATTTTGTTTGCTCGTTTGAAGCGTTGGGGTTTTAGGTGGATGCCTGCCTACGCAGGCATGACAGAGGAATGCAACATCTTACTTTTGGATGAGGGATGCTTCGCTTCACTGCGTTGCGCTCTGGAGGACAAGGGGTCTTGGAGTTAAAGGTTAAAAGTTGATGTGCGTTAATGGTTGTAGGTTTTTGCGTATATTTGATTGTGTTTGTGTGATAGCGCAAGGTATTGATAACATTTCCTAAGCGGTTGTATATATGTAAGCTGTTTGGGTATATTAAAACAATCGAATATGAGTTTCCTTAAAGCTGAATGGCGAAAACTTGCAATTGCTAATTATATTATTGAAAAGGATTTGCTTGCCGACTTCGTTCCCTTTGGCACCGAACTGGATTTATGGAATGGCAAGTGCTTTGTGAGTTTGGTTGGATTTATGTTTAAAAACACAAAGTTATTGGGGATTAAAGTTCCTTATCATGTGGATTTTGAAGAGGTGAACTTAAGGTTTTATGTTAAGCGGCTAGAAAATAATGCGTGGAAACGAGGTGTTGTTTTCATTAAAGAAATTGTGCCTAAAAGGGCATTAACTTTTGTCGCAAATACGGTTTATAACGAGAATTATGAAACTTTGCCAATGGCGCATAATTGGAGTGAAATAGGAAATTCAAAAAAGATTGAATACGGTTGGAAAAAGTCTAGTTTAGAACACACTTTTAAAGTAATAGCAAGTAAAGAAAGTTATGGGATAGTTCCAGAAAGCGAAACAGAATTCATTACGGAACATTACTGGGGATATGCTAAAGTGAATGATGTGAAGTCAAACGAATATGAGGTAATACACCCGAAATGGAGGGTTTACAAGGTAAAAGATTTTGAGATCGATGTCGATTTTGGGGCTGTTTATGGTAAACAATTTGAGATGCTTAATTCTATGTCCCCACATTCGGTTATGCTTGCCGAAGGTTCGGAAATAACTGTTGAGAATAAAAGAACAATAAGAACCGTAGCACAATATCACGTATAGTTTGTTATCGCTAGTTGTGTTGGTAAAATATATGTTTAAGCTGTATAAAACTAAGGTTTGTTTTCTGTCTATTTATATACCAACTTATTTTTCTATAAACTAGTGGGGTGTTAAATGTTTTTATGAAATGTCTATTAACAGAAAGTTGCAAATTCAACCGAAATCGAAGATTCACGAACTCCTATTTTCAAAAATAAAAACGCGTGAGTACATGATAATTGGGGCATCGCATCTAACCACTTAAATACAATAAATATTAACAGATGAAAAACTTGACATACATATTATTTGTTCTTCATGTCTTAAGTTCTTGTTCTCATTGGGGTGAAAGAAGAGAGTTGAAGCAATTTTATTCTCAAGATTTTACAAAATTTCAAGAGAGGGACGAATTGGTAGTTGTAGATTTGGATTCGATGGCAAACTTTTCAGAATTAAGAGAAAGCATGGGGCAAATGACTTGTGCGGGAAAAGTAGCAGGGTTGAGATTCGAATCAAATGACACACTATATCACGTTACTGGGTTTGCTGACTGTCCGACTTCAAGTGAAACTGGGTGCTACTTTAGACGGAATTTACTATTTGTTAGGAATGATTCTCTAATAATTGAATTTGGGAAAAACAAAGTAAAAAAGCCAATAGGTTATTTAAAAACTGAACTTGAAAATATAACAAGAAAAACTTATAACTTTCAATACAGGGAAAATAACGTTAAACCTGCTTTGATTCATTTCTATGCGGATGATAAATATCCAATTGCAACTACTAAAAAGGTTCTAAGAGAAATAGCATATCAGTTTTCTTTGTTAAACATAAAAGATAGCCCTGACTACTTTAAATATAATATCCTTTTTGAGGGCTTTGATATCACAAGTATTCCGCCACCGCCACCTGAGTTGAGTGCATTTGAGGACTGAAAAACTATTTAGAAATGGATTGTTAAGATGGATATTAAGATTAGTGAGATAAGTGCTCAGGAAACCCACAAGCTTAGACATGAGGTCATGTGGCCACATAAACCGCGAGCGTATGTTGTGTTGGGTAATGATGAGGAGGGAAAGCATTTTGGGCTATTTAAAGACTCAAATCTTATTTCTGTTGTGTCATTGTTTTTGGATGGCAAGGATGCCCAATTCAGAAAATTTGCAACTAAAACGTCGGAACAGGGCAATGGGTATGGAACACTTTTGCTTAATCATTTAATGACCGTTGTTTCTAATGATAAAAGAATTAAGAAATTATGGTGCAATGCCCGAGCTGATAAGATTGCATTTTATGAGAGATTTGGGATGATCCAAACAAATAAGCGGTTTGCTAAAGGTGGTGTTAAGTATATAATAATGGAAAGAACATTTTAATTTGGGTGTTTTAAATTGCAATTACTGAATGAAGCATAATAAAGAGATTGTGTTTTTTGCTTAGACTTGTATTTATTTGTAATTTGCTTTGTAAGGAATATTTTGGCGCAATAGTTGTGTCTTATGAAAAGAAATAAAAAAATAAAGATACTATGAGTAGTTTGGTTACGGTTAAAAGATCACACCTAGAGTCAGAGCTTTTGGCTCTTAAGGGGCGGTTGGAAGCAGAGGGAATTCAATGCTTTTTAAAGAATGAGTTTACAACGCAAGTAATGAATTACATGCCTACTTTTGAAGTCGAATTGCAAGTGTCCGATTCCGATCTGGAAAAAGTTAAGGAAGTAATGGGGGCATTGGAAACAGATTAGGGGTCTCTGCTACTGTTTTACAGGGAAAGTTAAAGTTCTCTGGTTTATATCCTGAAAGGATTACATTTTCGCGCTATTTTCTATAAAATAAAGAAGTTAAAGTTGTTAAATCTCAGACGACGCCCTATTTTTAGGGATCTGTTTTTATTAATAACTTCTAACCGTCAAATAATATGCGATCAAACGTATTAATTTATCTTTTTGTTATTGTATTTTTTATAAGTTGTAAACCATCAACACAAATTCAAACAGGGACAGCCGATATTATCCCGAATCCAGATCAGCTCGTAAAGGGGGAAGGGACTTTTGAGATTAATAAGCATACTACGGTGACCGTTGAGGATGAAGCTCAAGCGACTATTGCCAAACAGTTTTTTAAAAAATTCAAGACGGTTTCAGGGTGGGAGCCAGAAGTAGTGGTAGGCGACAAAGGGGATATTAAATTAATTACTGATGGTACTTTGCAGGAGGAAGCCTATACTTTGGAGGTCATGCCAAAAACCATAACCATTAAGGC
Source organism: Snuella lapsa (assembly GCF_039539345.1). Lineage (NCBI taxonomy): Bacteria > Pseudomonadati > Bacteroidota > Flavobacteriia > Flavobacteriales > Flavobacteriaceae > Snuella > Snuella lapsa. Next base: position 3,788 of record NZ_BAABCY010000078.1, read on the forward strand.
TTCATCGGGTGCTGGTTTTTTCTATGCATTGCAGTCGTTAAAGCAACTGTTGCCAGTTTCGTTTTACGGCAATACATTACAACCAAATGTAGTTTGGGGCATTCCATCGGTACGCATCAAGGATCAGCCAGCCTTTGGGTGGCGAGGTTATATGTTGGATGTGTCCCGTCATTTTTTTGATAAAGAAAAAGTTAAAGAGGTACTTGATTTTATGGCTGAGTCTAAACTGAATCGTTTTCACTGGCACTTGGCCGATGACCAAGGGTGGCGGTTGGAGATTAAGAGTTATCCTAAGCTTACCGAGGTTGGAGCCTGGCGAGTAGATTACAATACTACCGACGAAAACATATCGTTCTGGTTTGGCAGGCCCAAACAAAAACCAGGAGAAAAAGCAACTTACGGCGGGTTTTATACGCAGGAAGATGTTAAGGAGATCATAGCTTATGCCAAAGAGCGTTTTATAGAGGTTATTCCCGAGATTGACATGCCGGGTCACGCACAGGCTACCATTGCTGCCTATCCTGAAATAGGCTGTGTTAATGCGGAGCCATTTGTAGCTACTGGAGGTGTCGTGAAAAATAACACCTATAATCCCGGGAAAGAGGAAACCTTTGTGTTTGCTCAAAAAATGCTAGATGAAGTTATGAACTTGTTTCCCTACAAATACGTTCATATAGGAGGTGATGAGTGTAATAAAGAACAATGGCGAAAGGATCCTGATGCTCAACGTCGCATGCGAGAGGAAGGGCTAAAAGATGAGCATGAGCTGCAAAGCTATTTTATAAAGCGCATTGAGAAAATTATAAATGCTAAAGGTAAGGTTATGATCGGTTGGGACGAGATCCTTGAAGGCGGATTGGCTCCTAATGCCACAGTCATGAGCTGGCGCGGAGAATCTGGAGGGATCCAGTCGGCAAAAATGGGACATGAGGTTATTATGACCCCAAACAAATACTGTTATATAGATCTTAAACAAGGGCAAGACGACTTGGAGCCTAATTTGGGGTATAGTCAATTGTTATTGTCTAAAGCGTATAGTTATAAGGTGGTGCCGGACGAACTCACTGAAGAGGAAGGAAAGCTTATTAAAGGCGTACAGGCCAATATGTGGACCGAATCCATTAGCGACTGGGGAAAGTTGACTTATATGACCTTTCCGCGATTGTATGCTGTGGCAGAAACCGGATGGACAGCTTATGAAAATAAGAATTGGGATGATTTTACCAGGCGTTTAACAACACAGTTTAAAAGACTGGACGTGCAAAAGGTGCGTTATGCAGTTAGTGCGTTTAGTCCTTGGATCGAGCATACTGCAAAGGACAAGGAGATAGCCATAAGCATGAAAACCGAAGTGAATGGTTTGGATATCCGCTATACATTGGATGGTTCCGAGCCTACTCTGGCTTCTAAGCTCTATGAAGGGCCTTTTAGTATTCATGAAACAAGGACAATAAACGCCAGAGCTTTTTTAAAAGATACGCCTGTGGGTTCCCGTTCCGAGTTAAGCTTTCCGGTGCATAAGGCTGTTGGTTTGCATGCTACAGTGACCGGGTTAGAGAAACTTACGGATCTTAATTATGCCAGACTTTCTAACAGCGATACTAATTGGGTAAGTTTTACCAACGGGTTGGATGCTACTTTAGAGTTCGGTAAGCCAACACAAGTAAAAGGGGTTAAGGTCAATGCGCTAAGGTGGACCATAAGTGGTGTTTATGGGCCGGAGACGATTGAAGTCTATGGCTCGGAGGATGGTAAAGCATTTATAAAATTGGGCGTGCAAGATCAAATGACCGAAAGCCATACACAAGGACGAAATAAACTACACTATACTATTGATTTTAATCCGGTTGAAGTAAGATTTCTTAAGATTAAAGGCAAGGAGGTTAATCCCATACCTGAAGGGCATCATGCAGCCGGACGTAGGGCGACCATTAAAATTGATGAAGTGCAGGTATATTGACTTCTATGTCCGCATACATTGACAAATAGTGGCAGAAATGCTATAATTTAAAACTCACTAAGGACTTTATTTTGTTTTTCTGATATAAACGATTAAGTTTGGTGATCTTATTTCCGAAAAGAATAGAGTTATTATCATCACTGAATACCAATCAAAACGATTAAAGTAACATGAAGAAGATCAAAATTCCGTTATTTGTTGTTTTCGGAGGTTTATTGCTTTTAAGCTTTCAGATCATCAACAACAAATTACATTTTTTACAATCGCCAGGAGCGGTTATTGAGGATTATGAAGAGCCTGATTATGAATTAGGTGCAGGTCATGTCGATTCCCTGATTCCTTATCCTGCCTTAAAGAAAGGGGAACGTACACCTTTCGACCTATGGCGTTATGGGGGTAAAGGCAAGAGTTCTTTCACCACGCCAGACTTACCTATGTCCTGGGACGAATGGGTAGCTTTCCATAAAAAACAAAAGCCAGAATTGATGGCTGATGTGAGAAAGTATATGAATTCGCGGTTCGACTTTAATGGTGAGGCTCACGAAGGTAAAGTCATGTCGGGAGGAAGAAAGCCTATTATGAAAGGCCCCATAACAAGATTGCCTAAAGGAATTGCTTCCTATGAAGCCTTGTCTAAATATTCTCCTGATGAGATTAGAAACAAGGATCTTTTTCCTTTCAAACCTCTCGCACATCCCTTACAAACAACAGCGCATATGCTTTTTCCAGATAGCTGGAATAAGGTACACCCAGAGCATGCAAGAATAGATGTAGACCACGATTTTCCAGATGAATACTTGCCAGAATTTCCACCGCCAATGTTTTTGTCCAATCATAAAGAATTGGGAGATGTTACTAAAGGAAGAGAAGTGACACTTGCCAATTACTATGAAATTTTTAATGGGTTATTAACGCCCGAACAAATGGAAGGCTTAAATGAACTATTAACGCCTACACCAACAACATGGTTTAACCATACCTCGCATAGAGTGACCTTAGAACCAAGTGTGGGGGTGTCGTGTTTTGCTTGTCACGTTAATGGACATACCAATGGTGCGATTGAGTTAGGGCCGGACAGCCGACCTAATTTAGCGCGTTTACGTATGGATACGCCAACCATGCGTGGTAATTTTAATGCAATGCAGTTAGGCTCCAAACGTTCTATTAGAAGTATGGATCACTTTGCAGAGGTAGAGGAATATTTTGATGGCGATCCGGGTATGCAACAACATATCGGGCAAAGAGGATTACAGAGAGCAATATCTAATCGTATGGGTGATTTTAATTCTATGCTCGATTTTCCACCTGCACCAAAGTTAGATGCTATGAGTAATCTAATTCCAAGTAAATCGACCAAGCAGGAATTAATGGGAGAACGTCTGTTTAAGGGGAAGGCCAAATGTGCGACCTGTCATTACGGACCTGCCTTTGTTGACGATTACTTACATGATTTGAAAGTAGAGCGTTTTTATAAGGGAAGACCAGAAGGCCCTATTAAAACATTTTCTTTACGTGGTATAAAGGATTCACCGCCGTATTTGCATGATGGTAGACTTCCAACACTGGATGACGCTGTAGAATTCTTTAATTTGATCTTGGAATTAAAATTAAGTAAAGAAGAAAAGGATGCCCTTACGGCATATATGATGTGTTTGTAAGAACCATGAAGAAACTAGATGTAAAGAGGTAGTCTATGTAGTCTTTATGTCACATTGAGCGCAGTCGAAATGTTTTTAAATCATTCGTTTAAATTATAGGTTTCGACTCCGTTCAACCTGACAACTAAGGAAAACTTTTTAGACTATCTCTTTAATTTTTTATAAAGATGGTAACATGTTTACGAGTTATTAAGCCCGGGCAGTTATCGATTTAAAGAATACATAACCAAAGCCTAGAAATAGCATTAAATGAAACGGGAACAGTCCAAAATCCCCTTCGTTACCAACAACAAAGGCGCTATACATGCCAAATCCAAAATAGAGCATTAAAAGGCCTTCAAAAATAACATTCGCCGACAGGTTTTTATTCAGGTATTTGTTTTGCTTCCAATTGTCTTTTATAGATTTGATGTTGAATTTTGGGGTGCGAATGAATTCACTTTTTTTGCCTAGGTGCCCTTCTAGAACGGCAATGGAATTGTGTAATGAAAAGCCCATAGCTATAGAGAAAAAAACAATGAACATTCCTATATAGTTTACAAAGTTCTTTACGCCGCCACCATATATCTTTTTATACATGATCCAATAGCAAACAAAGAAGATTAGGGTGCTTACCACAAAAAAGCTCATCACATAAAAATAAACTTTAAGATGTAGGTGCGTGTTTTTTATATACAACATGGGGATACTTAGTACGGCTACGATAAGTATGTTTAAAAACATGGTGCTATTTAATAAATGCAGGAGGCCATGTACTTTTGTTTTGGTTGGTATATGCTTGTTCTTTAAAATGCGCCAGAGCATTTTTCTAAAGTTTTCTGCGCCTCCTTTGTTCCATCTAAATTGCTGGGATCGGGCAGCACTTATAACTACCGGGAGCTCGGCGGGCGTTTCCACATCTTCTAGGTATTTAAATTTCCAGTTCTTGAGTTGGGCGCGATAGCTTAGATCCAGATCTTCGGTAAGGGTATCGCCTTCCCAGTTGCCAGCATCAATGATACAGGTTTTTCGCCATACACCAGCTGTTCCGTTAAAGTTAATAAAATGCCCTTTGCTGTTTCTGCCTACTTGCTCCAGAGTAAAATGTGCATCCAGGGCAAAGGCCTGGATTTTAGTAAGTAGGGAGTAGTCCCTGTTAAGGTGTCCCCAACGGGTTTGTACTACACCAATTTGCGGATCTTTAAAATAAGGGATGGTGCGCCTTAACCAATTTTCTTTAGGAAGGAAATCGGCATCGAAAATGGCAATAAATTCGCCTTTGGCCTTTTCTAGGCCTGCTTTAAGAGCACCTGCTTTAAACCCGATGCGATCTGTTCTGGTAACTTGTTTAATGTCCAGTCCGGTTTTTTGCAGGTTTTCAATATGCTTTCGTGTGGTTTCCAAGGTCTCGTCGGTAGAATCGTCCAACACCTGGATTTCTAGTTTATTTTTAGGATAGTCTATTTGGGCAATATTGTCCAACAGGCGTTCCATAACATACATTTCGTTATATACGGGTAATTGAATGGTAACATAAGGTGTTTCATCTGGATTGGACAGATCGTATAGCGGGGGAGTGTTTTTCTTTTTTTTAGAGGCTAAATAATTAAACAATAAGTTAAGTTGTGCCAAGGCATAAATAAAAATTAGCAAAAGTGCTATGGTGTAAATTACAATGGTAATGGTTTCCAGAATCATCTTTTAACACTGTATTTAAAGATCCAACCTAATATTTTAAAACCTGCAAGCACAGCACCTTTTACAGTTCCCGAAACTTTGGAAACACCTATGCGGTTTCTGTAATTGACCGGTATTTCGGTATATGTTAATTTTTGTCGCAAAACTTTGAGTTGCATTTCAATTGTCCACCCATAAGTTTTGTCTTCCATGTGTAATTGGAGTAGTTTTTTGTATTTGATAGCCCTAAAAGGCCCCAAATCTGTAAAGTTGGCGCCAAAAAATAGTTTCATTAGGGTTGTTGCTAGCCAGTTGCCAAAAATTTGAGGTAGGGTCATGGCGCCTTTTTCTCTTAAATGCTTTACACGTGCACCCACAACAAAGTCGGCATTGTTGTTGGTTATGGGAGCTACTATTTTGGTAAGTTCTTCGGGGTAATCGCTGTAGTCACCATCCAGAAAGACAACAATCTCTGGTTTTTCTTTTAGGGTAGCTATATATTCCATCCCTTTTAAACAGGCATAACCATAACCTTTACGGGTTTCGGTTAATACGGTCGCTCCCATTTTTTTTGCATTCGCTTCGGTATTGTCTGATGAGTTGTTATTTACTACAATAATTTCATCTACTATATCGGGGATATCGTTAATAACATGCGGGATGGAATCAGCTTCATTATAAGCTGGGATAATAACTTTTATGAGGGTCATTGTAGATTTAGTAAATTATTTTCTTTTCTAAAGGCTTTTAAATCTGTCCATTCTTTTATTTTTATGCCGTTTGCAAACTTATGTGCCATTATAAGTTTATTGTTTTTGTAATAAAAGCAAAAGCCTTCCTTTTTGTCGTTTTTAAATTGGCATTTACAGTCTGTTTTTCCTGTGTCTTTATAAAATATCCACCACTTTTCTTTTAGGCCTTCTGCGTAATGCCCTTCACTTGTTTTTGAGCCGTTTTGGGTGTAAAAGTACCAATATTTTACAGGTTTGTTAGAACGGAAGTGCCCTTCTTTTTTTAAATTTCCATTAGGATAATAAAATTTCCAATACCCCGTTTTTTGATCGTTCTCTATCCAGCCTTCTGCTTTTAAAGTTTTGTCTTCAAAGTAGGTTTTTAGGTAGCGTTTTTGTGCATGTGAGTGTAAGGCAATGCATAAGAATAGGCTGTATGTTAGGAGGGTCTGTTTCAATCTGGTTTTATTTCTTTAAAAGATCGATAAGGTCAACATTGTTGCCTAAAAGGATATCTGTAGGATTGATGCGTCCCTGCTCGGGGCCGTTTTCTAATTTTAATACCCCTCTGGGGCAAACGGCACTGCAGATACCGCAGCCCACACAGCTAGCCCTGATAATATTTTCGCCCTTTTGGGCATAAGCGCGTACATCGATACCCTGTTCGCAATAGGTTGAGCAATTACCACAAGAGATGCATTGTCCACCATTGGTTGTAATACGGAATCTGGATTTGAAGCGTTGTACTATACCCATATAGGCGGCTAGAGGACAGCCAAAGCGACACCAAACACGGTTGCCAAAAATAGGATAGAATCCAGTACCGATAACCCCTGCAAAGATAGCTCCTATTAAAAAGCCGTAAATGTCCTGAATGGTTTGTGTTTGTATACCAATAACTGCAGCAGTGCCTGAAAAGTAAGAGTATAGGGTAAAGCCAGTCATGACCAGTGCAAATACCAATACCCCGTAAACAAGATAACGTTCCAGTTGCCAAGCTTTAAGCGATTTGTCGGATAGTTGTCTGTAAGGGTCGCCCAGTGTTTCTGCCAGACCACCGCAGCCACATACCCAGGAACAGTACCAGCGTTTTCCAAAAAAGTATGTCATTATTGGTACAATGACCAAACTTAAAATAATGCCCCAGATTAAAATAAATAAACCAAGTCCGCCACTGGCAATCAAATCGTTTAAATTCCAACTAAAAAAGAAATCGTAGTCCAATGGGAAGGCGTTTTTAAAATCGTACCAGGGCTTTTCGAAGCGTACCAGTATTTCTGGGATTAAAAAGGCAAATACTATTTGAAAAAATAAAACGGATGTGGTGCGCAGTATTTGATAGTTGTTATGTCTGTACTTAATATACATTCTCACGGCCATAACAAGCATGACCACACAATATAAAAAGCCGTATAAAAACCATTGACTAGCGGGATGACCACTAAGGGCTTCACTTATAGGATCTACAATATAGGTCCAGTTTACTATGTAATCTGGTCTGAAGTAAAGAAGGATATAAAAGGCAACCAGAAAGATAAACACGCTCCAGCCAATCCATCCGCGATTGGTTGCGGGTTTATGATAAATGCCGTCATTTTTAATACCTGGGGCTCCCAAAGTTATAAGTTGGGGGATTATAAACAATAGTGCTCCAATAATACCGAGGCCAAAGGTAAGCCACCAGAACAGCCATTTATGTTCTTTAACCATGCTTATTCCGGCTTCTTTAGCAATGGTATAGGTAAGACTATGGGGCTTATCCCATATTACTTTATCCCATTGGTTGTTTTGTTTATGCGATGCATTAGCGGTTTTTATAGCTGTGGTAATGGCATTGGAAAACTTAAAAGGCGAAGTATATGTTTTATCTAGTACGTTATTTTTGATGTTGTTAATAAATAACTCACTTTTAATACCTTTATTGGTAACGACAGTATTAAATAATTCGGTCGACACTTTGTATTCTCCTAAGAAGATAAGCGCAATAAATAGGGTTAATCCGGTTAGAAAAATGCCTAGTCCTATATTTTGAATTACTTTCACTCGTTTAGGTTTTAATTGGTTATTAGATTATATATTGAAAATACGTTGCCAGTTTTTCTTTTTTAATTGGATATTGGTTTGGTTTTCTTTGTTAAAAGTTGCAACAATTTCTTTTTCATGGAGTTTGTAAAATTCGGGGTCAAAATTAGCGTCTGCCAGATGTTCTATGACATAATCGATTGATTTCTTTTTAGTTAAAACGCTTTCAAAAAAGTTGTGGCGCATTCTTATTCCTAATGTGTTAATGCCTATAAATTGCCGTGTATCTTTATCGAAATTGATATGGATGCATTTTTTGCCATCGCTGTGTTCCCAATAAAAACGGCTTTCGTTTTGTTTGGGATGCGCCCAAACCCATCCGTATGTTTGGTATTCGATGTTAAAAAACTTAGCGGAGTTAAACCAATGGCTTGGTTTGTAGGGTGTTTTTTTGTCACAAATGGTTTGTGCTACGGTTTCACCCATCATACGTCCGGTATACCAAACAGCCTCAATTGGTTTTCTTTCTTTTATAGGGACTTGTTGTTCGGCACAATCGCCTATGGCATAGATGTCTTGGATATTGGTTTCTAAAAATCGGTTTACAATAACGCCTCTGTTTATTTGAATCCCGGTGTCCTTTAAAAAATCAATATTTGGAGATACGCCTGCTGTAAGGCCCACAAGGTTGCATTGTATTTCTTCGCCTGTTTCGGCAATTACAACGGATGCTACATTACCATTTTTATCGGATTTAATTTCTTTTAAATTGACACCTAAACGCAGATCGATATTATGTTCTTTAATTTCCCGGTTTATCATATTGCTTTCTCCTTCTGGTAATACACTATTCCAAAAGCTGGATTCCCGAACTAAAAAAGTAACAGGAATGTGTCTGGAATGGAGCATTTCGGCCAGTTCTATACCTATTAATCCGCCACCAACAATAACTGCACGTTTACAAACCTTGTTATTGGGGGCGTACTTTTCCAAGTTGTCGAGATCTTGTTTATGGTATAGCCCCATAACGCCATTTAGATCCTGACCAGGCCATCCAAATTTGTTAGGTTTACTGCCGGTAGCTATAATAAGCTTATCGAAGTTAAAGGTGTTCCCATCTGAAAGGAGTAGTGTTTTAGAGGAGGTTTCAATAGTTTTTACACGTCCTTTTTTTAAGCTGATGTCGTTTTTTTTCCAAAACCAGTTTTCGTAAGGTTGTGTGTGTTCAAATGTCATATGCCCCATGTAAACATACATAAGCGCTGTACGTGAGAAGAAATAATCCGTTTCGTCAGATATAATGGTGATTTTCTTGTTAGAACGTTTCCTTATATGTCTAGCGGCAGTGACACCTGAAATACCATTTCCAATAATTACAATGTGCTCCATACTTTTGGCAGTTACGTTGTACTAGGTCGAAGTTAATGATAAAAACTTAACTTGATGTGGTTAATTTAGAACAACTATAAATTGGAATAAGGGTGTAAGGTTGTGCAAGTTATTTAGACATTGAAATTTATACTAAAAGTGTAAGTTAGCTTACATTTAATTAGGTTTAGGCGTCTTTATTTTGTAAAAAAATGAATAGTAATTATGGAAAAACAACTAATGTTTATACTTGTATTTTTGACGGCATTTTTTGGGATGTCCCAGAATGGGGATGCTTTTTTTACTGAAGCTGATGCCTTTTTTAAAGCTAATGTGGTAAACGGAAAAGTTGCTTATGCAGCTATAAAGGATAATAGTGGGCAATTAAATAGGCTATTGCGCTTGGCAGAGACCTTTACGGTTTCTGATAAAGATGAAAGCATCTGTAAAGCGTTTTGGGTCAATGCTTATAATATATCTGTTATAAAAGGTATTGTAGATAACTACCCGATAAAATCGCCTTTGGATAAGGCAGGATTCTTTGATAGGGATACTTATAAGCTGGCAGGTGAAGCGCTTACTTTAAATGCTGTAGAGCATGAAAATCTAATAGCAGTATATAAGGATGCGCGTTTTCATTTTGTGTTGGTATGTGGTGCTTTGGGATGCCCTCCGTTAATTAGTGAAGCTTATATGCCTGCTACGGTGGATGCTCAAATGGATCTACAGACCAAAAAGGCATTGAATGGTTCATTTTTAAAAGTTAATAGCAAAAGGAAACGTGTAGAGGTGTCTCAAATAATGGCATGGTATAAAAAAGATTTCACAGCTAATGGGGCTACCGAAATAGATTTTATTAATAGGTATAGAACGGAAGGGATACCTAATAATTATAAGCTAACTTATTTTACCTATAATTGGAATTTAAACGAACAATAACTCTAAATAATTAATAATGAAAAAGAAATTAATACTACTTGTTTTAATTGGTGTTGTACAGATGGGTATGTCGCAAGAAAACAATGAAGGCAACCAAAAAAGTAACATACAAACTTATACACCTTCCAAGTTGTTAAGTAAAGGACAGTGGGATATAAAATGGTTTAATAACTTGTATACGGAAACTAAAGGTGTTAACAATGGTGTTAAAAGTGACAAGGACAGGGAGAGCTATTTTACGTCTTCTTTTGATGTGTTTACAGGAGTTTCGCAATCTAAAACACTCAATGTAGGGCTCTTGTTTGATGTCAGGTCTAATGTGGTTGGAGACCGAAAGGCGCTTGATGTTTTTAAGTTTGACAGCGATACCATGACGGCACGATCGGGATTGACATCGGTGGCTCCGGCTGTTAAATTTAATCCGCTAAAAGGGGTAAGTAATTTTACGGTTCAAACGGCTTTTCATATTCCCTTGCTAGCTAATGAAAGTGAAAATGGCGTGTACTTGGATCAAACAGCTTATACGTTTCAGAATAGATTTTTTTATGACTATACGTTTGCCAGTGGTGATTGGCAGTTGTTTACGGAGTTGAATACGGAATATAATTTTGGGGACGATGCGAGTTTTGCAAATAATACCGTTGTATTGGTGCCTGGAATATTTGTTAGTTATTTTCCTTCTAATGTTTTTACGTTATTGGGCTTTGTCCAGCATCAACAACGCTTTGGTGATTTTACACAAGATTACACGGCTTTAGGTTTTGGGGGGAAATACCAGTTAACACGGGTTTTAAATTTGGAAGTGTTGTATAGTAATTTTATAAGGGGAGCCAACACGGGATTGGGCCAGTCATTTAATTTAGGCTTACGCGCGTTGTTTTAAAGATTAATAGTAAATTAGGAGTTTAAAAGAGATGTTATGAATGCTTTTAAGCTCTTGATTGTATTTTTATTGTTGTCCTTTCAGTCGTGCAAGGGACAAACCGAAAAGATTAAAGGCATTAGCTTTGTAGCTTCGCGAGAGTCTATAACCCATACTCATACCAATCCGCTTGTTGCCATTAATGCTAATTATGCAGCTATAATGCCCTTCGGATTTATACGTGACTTATCGCATCCAGAAATTTTGTTTAATACAAATCGACAGTGGTTTGGGGAAACAGAGGCGGGTGTTAAGCAATACAGTAAGGTTTTGTCGGATCAAAAAATAAAGGTCATGTTAAAGCCTCAAATTTGGGTTTGGCATGGTTTGTTTACTGGGAATATAGCAATGAAGGGTGAGGAGCATTGGAAACAATTGGAAGATTCCTATTCCAAATTCATTTTGAGTTATGCCGAACTTGCTAAGCAGATAAACGCAGATATTTTTTGTATAGGTACCGAACTGGAACAGTTTATAATGAACCGACCAGACTATTGGAAACATTTAATAGTAGAAATAAAGAAGCGCTATGATGGTAAGTTGACCTATGCAGCCAACTGGGATGAATTTAAGCGTGTGCCTTTTTGGGATGCTATGGATTATATAGGTGTTGATGCGTACTTTCCCGTAAGTGATAGTAGAACGCCATCATTGGAGGCTTGTTTGGAGGGGTGGAAACAGCATAAAAGTGAAATAAGTAACCTCTCGAGAAAATATGGGAAACTTGTGTTGTTCACGGAATTTGGTTATAGGAGTGTTGACTATGCCGCTAAAGAACCCTGGAATAGTGATAGGGGTATGACCCAGGTGAACCTTGTTGGACAACGCAATGCGACGCAAGCTTTGTTTGAAGCATTTTGGGAAGAAGATTGGTTTGCAGGTGGCTTTGTTTGGAAGTGGCACCATAATCACGAAACGGCAGGGGGAGACAATAACACGCAATTTACGCCTCAAAACAAACCGGTTGAAGCCTTAATAAAATCCTACTTTTCCAAGTCATGAGAATTGCACTGATCTTGCTTTTTACAGGTCTGTTTTTTGGGAGTGTGAGAGCCCAGAACAATATAATTTCTGAACTCCAGATTCGGGGTAATGGAAAATTAAAGACTGGATTTATAAGGAACATATCGGATACTAAGGCGGGAGTGGTTTTGGACTCGACGGTTATTGAAAAGGATATAAGGCGTCTCAAATTTTTACCAGCTGTTTCGCATGCTTACTTCGAGGTCTTTAAAGAAACGGATACGACTTATAAGGTTGTGTATCACATTATAGAGCATTTTACCCTTATTCCGTCGTTAAATGTATATACGACGAACGATGATGAATTTGCCTATCGTATCGGGCTGCACGAATTTAATTTGTTAGGTAGAAACATTGGTTTTGGCGGTTTTTACCAGAAAGACATTTACGGTTCGTTTGCTGTAAACTTAAGGGCACCTTATTTGTTCTCAAAATCGTTGGGGCTCACTGTTAATTATCAGGATCTAACAACCTTGGAACCCGTTTTTTTTGATGGCACAACAGCCGATTACAAATACAATAACGAATCCCTGGAAGTGTTGGGGCTCTACACCATTAATTTAAAGAATAGAATAGAAGGTGGAATCAATTACTTTATGGAGGATTACAAGTATGTGTCGGGCGCTACCAGCAGTCAGGTGCCTCAGACCTTAAACGTTCATAAATGGTTGTTGAAAATGATCTATGACTATAATGGGCTGGATTATTTCTATTACAGTATTTCTGGAGTCAGAAACTTGCTTACCTTTCAGTATGTAACATCAACGAATGATATGCTTCCTGATTTTTTTATTGCCTGGAATGATCTTTTTTATTTTAAACGTTTGGGTAAGCATGGTAATTGGGGTAACAGGTTACGTGTGGGCTTATCCAGTAATGATAAAACGCCTTTTGCGCCGTTTTCGGTGGATAATAATGTGAACATTAGGGGGGTAGGCAATACGATCGATAGGGGAACAGGCTCTATTGTGTTCAATACGGAATACAGGCATACCTTGTACGAAAAAGGTTGGTTTGTCCTTCAGGGAAATGCGTTTATAGACTCGGGAACCTGGCGTAACCCGGGAGGAAAGCTCAGCGATTTTACCGATTCGGATAACATAAAGGTGTATTCAGGCTTCGGGCTTCGCTTTATTCATAAAAAAATATACAACGCTATTTTTAGAATCGATTACGGACATGGACTGACTGAAGACGCTACCAACGGGTTGGTGTTTGGTATTGGGCAGTATTTTTAGGAGTAATAAAAAGAATATCCATCATTAATAATAGTTTTGTGTTCTTTCAGAACGTGGCGTAGTGGAGTGAAGAATCTTTCAGTTATTGAAGAGATTCCTCCAAAGACTGTGTTGAGTTTTATAGGAATGGTACGTTTACGCAGGTTGATTTATATTGAGGTGCGGCCAAAGGAATATGATTTCTTACTTTTTTCCATTGCCGAACCCTTCGTCTGGGCTCAGGATGGGTAACAAAAAGGTCTAGGCTTACGATAAAAACCTAAAAAATGCTACGGTATCCCCCTCCACGGATAAAAATACCTCCTCCTCATTGCTTCGGGGTCAAACAAGATTTTCATCCTCATCCCGCCCTGCTACCTTGATTTTTAAGGTTTTTATAGGTAGGCCGCTTGTTTGAGGTTCTTCGCTTCACTTCGCTACGCTCTGGAGGACAAGGGGTCTTGGAGTTAAAGGTTAAAAGCGAAAAGTTAAAAGTTGATGCGCGTTATTGGTTGTTGGGATGTTAAGGGTGGTATCGTAGCCTCTTACTTTTTTCCATTGCCGAAAAAAGTAACAAAAAGGTCTAGGCTTACGATAAAAATCTAATAAAATACTACGGTATCCCCACCCACGGATGAAAATACCTCCTCCTCATTGCTTCGGGGTCAAACAAGATTTTTGACGCAACGTTTCGAATAAAGAAGCATCTATAGAAAAAGTGAACTTATGAAATTGAAAATTTTTATTGGAATAGTATTTATGACTTTTGCTTGTGATAACAATCATGATAGCGTTCAGTCTGAAATTAATGGAGAATATGTTGGAACTTTTGAACGTGATGGAAATACTTCTAATGTTACATTAGATTTTAACAATGGAATTTACTCTGGCGAGAGCGAAGTTGTAAAATTTCCTGCAATTTGTAATGGAAATTATTCTATTTCAAACAACTCAATTCAGTTTCAAAATGAGTGTATTTGGACAGCCGAATTTGATTGGACTCTGATTTTAAGTGATGAATGGCGTTATGGTTTAAGTGGAAACACTCTGATTCTGTCCAAGACTAATGGAGGTAAGTATACGCTAACAAAACAATAAAAATGCACTACAACCATTAAATGTTGCACGAGCCCATAATTTTATTAAAATATGATATAAAAACGCCTTTGTAAGGGCGTTTGTTTTGTTGTTAGCTTTACGTATTTAAGTTTTTTGAGAAAGGTGACAATGTTAAATAATGATTTGAAAAGCAGATTAAGTGTTTGTAGGTTTTTACATGTGTTTTATTGTGTATATTGGCGTGTTTTTGTGGGGTAGATTTAACAGTGGGTTTATTAAGTAGTTATGGTTTATTTATGAAGCGAATAACGACAATATTAATATTTTTAATGAGCATCAATGTTGCCAATGCACAATTTGATGAAAATCATGCCATTTATTCCACCGGTGAATTGAATTTAGGCAATTATATTGGATTTGATCTAAACTTTAATTATATCCATAAGGAAAAATATGCTTTCAAAATTGGATATACAGGAAATATTAGAAAACCCAAATCACAACCAGAGGATTTTTCTTCTGGTTTGATTGGAGTATTGCTTTTAGGGTTAGCAAATCCTTATGACCAATTTGAAAGTTATCAATTGGGTTTAGGAAGGGTATACAATCTCAATACAAGTGGAACTATAAGGATAAACGTATCAATAGGCTTAGGATATACAACAATAAGAGAGCCAGAAAATTGGGAATTGATTGATAAAGCTTTTTTGACGGAAAATTATACCTGGAATTATAGGAAGCACAATACTGTAAGTCTAATAATAAATCCTAAAATTGAGTTTCCATTTACAAGGTTTTATGGGTTTACTATCTCACCTATGGTACAAATAAATAAAGATAGAACATATTTTGGAATTGGATTTGGACAAATGATGGGATTACTTAGAAAAAGAAAAACCAATCAGTTGTAGGTTTTTGCGTATATTTGGTTGTGTTTATACACCTATTTTAGGAGAGTAAATACAATATTGCGTTTATATTTAGTTGTAGAACATTTAAGAAAACAATGGTGACAAACCAATTTCTAACATTTGTGTTTCGGAAAAAGCCGATAGAAGATAAATATGACGAAATATCAAAACAGCTCGAAATTAAACACACTGAATGGGAAAAATATTGGGAAAACTACGATATGGAATTGAATGATGCATCTGAACCTGAATTTGATGATGTGATTTCTATTAAATGGTGGAAAAGAATTGATATTAACATCCTGAAAACATTAAAAACAACATTACTGATTTTGATTTTCACTGTTGTTGGCTGTGGTTACGAACAAAAATTGAATGGAAATTATTCAACTTGTCTTAACGGACTCTATGCTGAATTGTATATTGAAAATGATTCAATGCAATCAGCAACTAGTTTGAGTTGGATTTCGAATAAAAGAAAGTTTAAAATAAAAAATGACACTCTTTATCATTTATATTTTGGAGAGTTTTCAGATTCTGTAAAAGCAAAAATAAATTACATTGATATAGATGAATTCGAACTTTATTATCCAAAAGATAGTGTAACTCATACATTTAAAAGAATAAAAAAAGAAATTGACAAAAAAGCAACATACGATGAGTTTTGGAATGGATTTTATAAGCGAAGAATAAACGTTGACTGTTTTACTGAATCTGAAAAGTATACTAAACTCAAAAACTATTTTGGTGAGGAAAATATTCTAATAGACTATGGAGGTAAATTATTTAATGAAGTGCAAATTACTCATATTCCAACCGGAACAGTAAAGTTCGGAACCAAACATAAAACACAACTGAAAAACGCAATTTTTGCTTTAGAAAAATTAAAGTTAGAAATTAAACCTTCTGATTTAAAATAAAAAACGTTGTGTAATGGTTACACCCGTGTATAGCACATTGCAATTTGCTATTTTCGTTTTATAGATGAAAATACCTCCCCCTCATTGCTTCGGGGTCAAACAAGATTTTCATCCTTATGCCAACCCTGCTACCTTGATTTTTAAGGTTTTTATAGATAGACCGCTTGTTTGAGATTCTCCGTTTCACTGCGTTGCGCTCTGGAGGACAAGGGATCTTGGAGTTAAAGGTTAAAAGCGAAAAGTTAAAAGTTGATGCACGTTATTGGTTGTAGGTTGTTGGGATGTTAAGGGTGGTATCTTAGCCTCTTACTTTTTCCCATTGCCGAACCCTTCGTCTGGGCTCAGGATGGGTAACAAAAAGGTCTAGGCTTACGATAAAAATCTAAAAAATGCTACGGTATCCCCACCCACAGATGAAAATATCTCCCCTCATAGCTTTGGGGGCAAACAAGATTTTCATCCTTATGCCAACTCTGCTACCTTGATTTTTAAGATTTGTATCGGTAGGCCACTATACTTGGTAAGTTATTATAAATACAGAACAAAAAGTACTATATTTGAGAGAAAACACTTAAACTTATTTATGCTCGCTTACTAGTTACCACTTATTTGAGGAAAAATGAAAATAGGGATAATATAAACAATCTGTATTTTAGTTTCAATAGACATTCTAGTTCAGGAAACTGAAATGAATTCACAAGATTTGAAACATGCGGAACAATTACAAGAATAATGCAATGAAGAAAATTTTATTCTTTTTCGTTTTGGTATTGATCGTTAGTTGTGCTGAAAGAAAGAGTATGGCAGCAGAAAAAGTAGCAGCATATTACAAAGGTTTTAAAAAAGGAGATTATAAGCTGATAAGCGCAGTTATATCTGATACGCTTACAATTATCGAAGGCGATTACACTATGGTATTCACGCCCGAAACCTTCTACAGGCAATTTAAATGGGATTCTGTGTTTAAGCCTGTTTATAAATTAGTTTCATTGGAAAATAGGGATGAACATATTGTTGCGACGGTCTCGGTAAAATCTTTAAAATTTGAATTTTTGAAAAATAATCCATTGACTTGTATACATAAATTTAGTTTTAAATCGGGGAAAATAGTTAAGATAAAGAACCAGGAATGTATTGATGCGAATTGGGAAATATGGCAGAAGAAAAGGGATTCTCTAGTAGCCTGGATTAAGTTAAATCATCCAGAACTGGATGGGTTTGTTCATGATTTAAGTACTAAAGGTGCTATAGATTATTTAACCGCAATTGAATTGTATAAAAAGCAACAAGGTAATCGCGTGGAATAAATAACTGTGACTCATAAAAGCAACCATTGCATAAGACCTTAATACTATAGAAACAAAGTGGTAATGCACTTGGAGAATATTTTACTATTATTGTTAGCTATAAAGCGTAATCATTTTAATATGAAGTTAATAATTAGAATTGGTTTTATAGTGGTATTAATTTTTAACTGTGTATTGACCAATGCGCAAACAAAAATAATTGCACATCGTGGTTTTTCCGGCATTGCTCCAGAAAACACACTTGTTGCTTTTAAAAAGGCCATTGAATGTAAGGCCGATTACTTTGAGTTGGATGTTCATAAAACCAAGAACGATTCAATTGTTGTTATCCACGATTCGACTGTTGATAGAACGTGTTCCAATGGAGCAAAAGGTGAAATTGCTCAAATGAATTATAGTGAACTGGCGTATATTAATGTTGGGTATCCTAAGAAATTTGGTTATAAATATGAACATGAAAAGATTCCAACCTTAAGGGAAGCTCTTGCATTGGCCAAGGGGAAAATTAAGGTGTGTATTGAGATTAAGGATTATGGGATAGAGCAAAAGGTAATTGATGTTGTAAATGATCTTGGGATGAAAGATGAAGTAATATTATTTTCTTTTTATTACCCTGTATTGGCCAAGATAAGGCAGCTGGACAAGGATATTCCTATACTTTTTCTGATAAATAAAGCGGATAAAATGACCATAGATTATGCAAAGATTATTGACTCGAATGCTATTGGAGTTGGTTATGAAACCACTGTTACTGAAGCGTATCTCAATTTTGCTCATATGCACGGGATAGAGGTGTGGAAGTGGACAGTTAATGAAAAGGATGAGATGAAACAGTTAATTGATTTGGGATTGGATGGGTTAATCACTGATTTTCCGGATAAAGCATTAAAAAAAATGAAGCGGCACAAAAAATAGCACAGTTATAATAAATAAGTGTTTTTAAGTGATTGCAACCTATTAGAAACGAATTGTATAATTAAATTTTGGTTTTTAATATTGGAAGAAAAAGAATTAAAAATAGGTTATGTCAAAGAACGTTTGTTTCTTGATAATTTTAGGAAAGTAATGGGATAATGTTTAAATAAATGAGAATACTTCTAACAGGTGCTACAGGGTATATAGGTAAGCGGATGCTCCCTTTGTTGGTGAATAAGGGCTACCATGTGGTATGTTGTGTTAGGGATAGTTCTAGATTTAATCCGCCGCAGTCGTTACGCAAAAGTATTACGGTTATTGAGGTGGATATGTTAGATGCGCCTTCCTTGACGAAGATTCCAGACGATATTGATGTTGCTTATTACTTGATTCATTCCATGGCGTCGTCAAACGACTATAGGTCATTAGAACATGTGTCGGCTGTAAATTTTCGCGAAAGGTTATCGCAAACAGCGGTTAAACAGGTTATTTATTTGAGTGGTATTGTTAACGAATCGAATTTATCCAAGCATTTGCTGTCCAGGAAAACTGTTGAAGAGGAACTTGAAAAGGGAGCTTATAGTTTGACTTGCCTGAGGGCAGGGATTATTATTGGTTCTGGAAGTGCATCTTTTGAAATTATGAGGGATCTGGTAGAAAAGCTACCGGTTATGATCGCTCCTAAATGGTTGCAGACCAGGTGCCAACCCATAGGGATTGCCGATGTGCAGCGGTTTTTAATTGCTGTTATTCAGGATAAAAGAACCTATGGTCAAAACTTTGATATTGGTTGTAATGACGTGCTTTCGTATAAGGACATGCTGCTCGAACTGGCTGCAATTAGGCATTTAAAGCGTAGCATATATATTGTGCCAGTCATGACCCCAAGGTTGTCGTCTTATTGGCTTTATTTTGTAACATCAACATCGTATAAACTGGCCAGATCGCTCGTAGATAGTATGAAAGTAGAGGTGGTATGCCGAAATGCTACAATTAATAAAATACTTAATATAAATCCGATATCGTATCGCCAGGCTCTTCTTAATGCGTTCGATAAAATTGAGAATAATGAGATTGCCTCCAGCTGGAAAGACTCCTATTCCAGTAGTGGTTTGCAAATAAATATCTCCGAATTTATTAAGGTGCCCACTTTTGGTTGTTTTAAGGATCAAAGAAAAAGAACTTTTAATGATCGTGAATCGACTATTGAAAAAATATGGGCTTTGGGAGGCGAAACGGGTTGGTATTACGGAAATGCACTTTGGCGGTTTAGAGGGTTTTTAGATAAATTGTTTGGAGGTGTAGGGCTGAGGAGAGGGCGTACTAACCAACATGCAATTTCGGTAGGGGATGCGCTGGATTTTTGGCGGGTTATTTATGCCGATAAACAAGAGGGTAGGCTATTGCTATTTGCGGAAATGAAATTGCCTGGTGAAGCATGGCTTGAATTTAAGATAGTGCATAACGAATTAATTCAGACAGCGACCTTTAGGCCGTTAGGGTTGGCTGGAAGATTGTATTGGTATGCCGTGTATCCGTTCCATGGTTTGATATTTAGAGGGCTGATTAATAAACTAAGCACCTTAATTTAATCAAAAAGAATTCTTCAGCGCTCAGCGTCGGGGTTTCCGTTGAAATTGTCATTCGTTTTAACGGGAATCTAAATACAGAATTTCCGTTTTTGGCCTCGTGAGGTCAAAATGAAACGAGCGAAACCTGTACTTAGCATCTCTACAAGCTCGATACAGGCTCTGTCGAAGTATACCCCTATGGCTCTGCCTCGGGGGTAGTTTGTTTCAAGAAATTCTTTATTTTTATACAATGATTAATTTAAATGATTACTTGTCGAATATCCCATTTTATGAATATATTGGAAGGTATGGTGTTCCATGGGAAATAACAACCAGATTGAAAGATATTGTTATGGAAATTATACCAAAGTTGGAAGCGGATTTTGAAGTTAAAAATGGGGTGGCAATACATCGGTCGGCCAAGGTGGAAAGAGGTGTTACGTTCAAGGGGCCTGTTATCGTCATGGATAACTGTCACATTGGAGCTCATGCCTATTTTAGGGAAGGCGTAATTTTAGGAGCTTCTGTTAAGATTGGTCCCTCATCGGAAATTAAAAGTAGTTTAATATGTTCAAAATCGGCTATTGCACATTTAAACTATATTGGGAATAGTATGGTTGGTAGCTATGTGAATTTTGAAGCAGGTTCTATTGCAGCAAATCATTATAACGAGCGAGAGGACAAACAAATTAAACTGATGCTTGAAGGCAATATAATAGAAACTGGGGTTCGCAAATTTGGATCGTTGGTTGGGGATGGCTCAAAAATAGGAGCTAATGCGGTTTTGTCTCCTGGAACGGTCTTAAAAAAAGGAACAGTGGTAAGGAGGCTGGAACTTATTGAGCAATGTAAATAATTAAATAAATTAGGCAAATGAAAAGTAAGCAACTAGTGGAAGAATGGTTTGATAAATGGCGTTCGGGTGATTTTATTATGTTGCCAGTTTCAGAAAATTTTAAGCATACCAGCCCTTTTGGAGTCATTGAAGGTAAAACTGCATATCTTGATTTGGTTAAAGAAAATAAAGATAAGTTTTTGGGTTATACTTTTGAAATCCACGATGGTATTTATGGTGTTAATAAGGCATGTGTACGGTATACAGCGAGACAAGGGCATGAGTTTAGCCTTGATGTTAGTGAGTGGTATTATATAAATAACGACCTTATTGAAGCCATTGTTTCTTACTACCATATAGGGGACATACGTGAGGAACGTAAGCTTAAAGGTTCTTAAGATATCGATATTTGATATGGGGTTGTTGCGAACGAAGCAATTGTTTTAGTGAAATTAAATCGGTAAAGTTCTTTAAATCTGAGCAACTCTTGCGTTTCTATAAAAAAGTGTGCAACGAAGTGTTTACTTTATTCTAGCATTGCTACTACTCTTGCCGGTGCTGCCGATGCTCCCACAATTTTAAGTGGGAAGACGGCTATTTTAAAGCCCGTTAATGGGAGTGCGTCCAGATTGACAAGTTGTTCCATATGGCAGTATTCTTTGTTCCTGCCCACTAAGTGTGCTTCCCAAAATAATTCGGAATTACCTGTTTCCTTGGCCTTTTTTAGCATATAGGGGAGTGGAAGGTCCCAGCCCCAGGCATCGATACCCATCACCTTAATGCCTTGGTCGATAAGCCATTCGGTGGCCTCTGCACTCATACCTGTACCTGTTTTGTGGAAGTCTTTGGTTCCGTTAAACTTATCCCTTCCTGTTTTAATGAGTACGATCATACCAGGCCGTATGCTTAGTTTGTTTGTTTCCAAAAATTTAATGATGTCCGATACTGTAATTGGGTCGAAATCTGCTTTGTGGGTCATGTCTATCACGATACCATCACCAAAACACCAGTCCAATGGCACCTCGTCAATGGTTTTTGCCTTTTTCCCGTTACAAGTTGGGGCATAGTGCCAAGGGGCATCGATATGTGTGGTAGCATGAACGCCCATTTTTTGAATGGTATCATCTGCCCAGCCTACAAAACCTTCGGGAAACAATTTAAAAGGCAAGCCTAATGCACGTATTAACCACTTTGCTTTGTGGTGGGGCTTGTGCTTTATTTTCACTTTCATAAACCAAGGGTCGGTTTTGTTATATTGGATGGGTTTTGATAAATCGATAATCTGCATTGGTAAATTGTTATAGGGTTAAAGGCTAGTGAATGTTTTTTTGATTATACATTAATCGACTCCATGGACTTTCATTTTTAGGGTATAAACAGAAGTGCGAGCAGTAATGAAAAGGGTATTTCTTTTTTTGCCTCCAAAACATACATTTGAAGGGCTTTCGGGGACTTCGATAGTTTCTATTAGCTTTCCCTTTGGGTTGTATACCCATATTTTACCACTTGTTAAGTAAATATTACCTTGGTGGTCTATGGTCATACCATCGCTGCCGTGTGGAGCAAAAAGGGTTTTGTTGGTAAGGCGACCGTCGCTTTGAATGTTGTATTGCCATATTTTGCCAGCTTCAATGTCGGCGACATACAGTGTTTTTCCATCTGGTGTGCCAATAATGCCATTGGGTTTTTTGTAGTCGTCTATAACCCGGATGATGTTTCCTTCTCGATCTAAATAATAAACGCCTTGGGTATCCTGAACTTGTTTATGGTCGTTGCTCCAATATTTTCGATGGTAATAGGGATCGGTGAAATAAATGCCTTGATTAGGTGTGATCCAAAGGTCGTTAGGGGCATTTAGGTGTAAGCCGTTAAATCCTTCATGCAGTAGAGTGCGTTCCTTGTTCATGTTAAACGAAACCAATTGGTTGTTCTCATCGGCGCAGGCAATAAGTTGACCTTTTGCATTAAAGTACATACCGTTAGATCTGCCTGTTCCTTCTAAGAAAAGGGATGTTTTGTTGTTTTGGTCCCAGATATGTATGCGGTCGTTAGGTTGATCGGTAAAATATACACGGCCGTCTTTGGCTATAGCCGGTCCCTCGGTAAAAAGAAAACCTGTTGCTGCTTTTTCGACCGTAGCATTTTTTGCAATGATTTTGCTTTTTTCCTGTTTGGAAACAGAAATTATTGTTGTAGAAACTAAGATGAGAGCGGTTAATGTATATGTTTTCATAAAAAAGTATGAAAAAGTAAAGAGGAGTTAATTATGTTGGTGGAATTTATGATAGTGTTCCTTGATTAGGTCTTTGCCAAAATCGCCATTAAAATCACGCCATACCGTGTGGATGTGGTTGGCGCTATTTTGTGTGTTGTCAAATTCAATTAAAAAGGTTTTTCCTTGTATTCTATAATAATGGGGCTTCTCGAGTGCAGTGCCTCCAGCCCAACCAAACTTAATGGCATTTGTTTCTTCTAGTTTTAGGGTATTCATTCTTTTTATGGCCAATTCTGTAGGCATGCTTGCTATGTATTCATTAATAAGTTGTAACAATAGCAGTTGTTGTGAGTTGCTTAAATCATGCATGTTGATCCCTACAGGTTCTAATGGTGTAATTTTTGAGGTATTGGATGTGACAATGTCTGGAAGTGCTTCTTCTTTAAAAATGGCCTTTTGCAATTGTTCATCCGACATGGAGTTAATGAGTTCTAGTCCCAGGTCTTCTTCTTTATGCAGTGTGCGCTCTCCTTTTCTTTTGCCTTTTTTGATAGTGGCAGGATTTGCTCCAAAAAATCGTGGTGTAAATGATATTTTGTTATCAAAGCAGGTAAAGTTAAGGGACAGGTGGTGGCCTTCAAAAGACCAGGCCCAAATAGTATCTTTTAAGGGGTTGCCGTAAAAGGCAGTATAATATTTTTTGGCATCACGAAAGGCATAATCGCCACTTAATTCTGCTAATACATTTTCTAGATCGATAATCTTCATGGTTTTTTTGTAACCTATTTCGCTTAAGTAAGTCTGCAATAAAATAAGTAATAAAGTATTTTGTTCAGGAGTTAATTCACTAAGAGGAACACCTTCTCTGGGCCACATGCTGGGTGGGAAAAAATGCCAAGATGTTTTAGTAGGGGCGTTAAAGTCAAGGATGATTTTGTTTTGTTGTTCTTCGCTCAACGCATTTATAAAGTCTGCTGCGGGATTTGAATCGTTGGCTTGAAGGGCATAAAATGAAAAAGGGAGGGCAAGGACAAGGATAACAAGGTATAATCTTTGCATTTTGTTGAGTTTTAAATGGCATGTTAGTTACCATTTCCAACTTAATTATTTTGTTTAAGCAAAAAAAGCGCAGTGTTTTATTTACTTTTTTTAAATCAAAAATGGTGTAAAAGTGCATTAAAGATAGTGCTATTTTTTGTCAATGACTATAGTATAGCAAAAAGAAACCCCGCCAGAGAACCTGACGGGGTTAAAAAATTTATTATTCAAGACTACTATTCTCCTAAGAACGGATATCTGTAATCTGTTGGTGTTACAAAGGTTTCTTTTATCATACGAGGTGACACCCAACGTAATAAGTTTTGGGCACTCCCAGCTTTATCGTTTGTTCCAGATGCTCTGGCACCACCAAAAGGTTGTTGTCCTACAACAGCTCCGGTTGGTTTGTCGTTAATGTAAAAGTTACCTGCGCAATTTTGTAAGGCTTTAGTAGCCTCGGTAATCGCATATCTGTCGGTTGCCAAAATAGCTCCTGTTAATGCATATTCACTGGTTTCGTCAACTAGCTTTAAAGTTTCGGAATAGGCATCGTCTTCATATACGTATATGGTAATTACGGGTCCAAATAACTCTGTACACATAGTTGTGTATTTTGGGTTGCTTGTTAAGATAACGGTTGGTTCAATAAAGTACCCTTTGCTTTTGTCGTATCCGCCTCCAATAATAATTTCGGCATCGGCATCGGCTTTAGCTTGGTCTATATATTTAGCAAGTTTATCGAAAGAACCTTCATGGATTACAGCTGTAAAGAAGTTGCTCATGTCTTCTGGAGATCCCATTTTAATGGAATTAACATCTTCGATAACATAGTTTTTTACATCTTCCCATAAGCTGGTTGGAATGTAGGCTCTGGATGCTGCGCTACATTTTTGACCTTGGAATTCGAAAGCTCCACGAACAATGGCAGTGGCCACTTGCTTTGCATTGGCCGTTTTGTGTGCAACGATGAAATCTTTACCTCCTGTCTCACCTACGATTCTTGGGTAGGTTTTGTAGTTATGGATGTTGTTTCCAATTTGTTTCCAAAGTTCTTTAAATACAAAAGTAGATCCGGTAAAGTGTAATCCAGAGAAATCGGGACTGCTAAGAACGGTTTCAGAAATCATTACGGGATCTCCAAAAACAACATTAATAACGCCTGCAGGAACACCTGCTTCTTTAAATACGTCCATAATCACTTTGGCAGAATATATTTGACTGTCACTAGGTTTCCAAACCACAACGTTGCCCATTAGAGCCATACATGCAGGTAAGTTACCAGCAATGGCAGTAAAGTTAAAAGGGGTTACGGCATAGGTGAATCCCTCAAGAGGTCTATACTCTATGCGGTTCCAGGCATCGCTTGTGCTTTCAGGTTGTTCATGATAAATATCGGTCATGAACTGTACGTTAAAGCGTAGGAAGTCAACCAATTCGCAAGCTGAGTCGATTTCTGCCTGGTGGATGGTTTTTGACTGAGCGATCATGGTAGCTGCATTTATTTTTGCTCTGTATGGACCTGCAACTAGCTCGGCTGCCTTTAAAAAGATAGCGGCACGTTGCTCCCATGGTGTTTGTGCCCATGCCTTTCTGGCTTCGAGGGCTGTGCTAATAGCAGCTTCAACAAGCGATTTGTCTGCCAAATGGTAGGTACCTACAATATGTTTATGATCGTGAGGTGGAGACATGGTACGGGTGTTGCCAGTGGTTACATCTTCACCATTAATGTACATTGGGACGTCGACTGAGCTATTAAACATGGTTTTATATGCTTCAAGAACCGCTTCGCGTTCTGGAGATCCTGGTACATATCCTTTAACAGGTTCGTTAATAGCTACGGGTACATTAAAAAATCCTTTTCCCATTATTTTATGTTTTTATAGAGTTATTAGTAAATAGGCTGCAAATTTACAAATTTAATGAGGATCGAACCTGTAATGTTTTCTTAAAAAATAGGGGAGGATTTAGTCAAAATAGTATGATGTTTCTTTATTTTTTGTAAGTTGGCAGTCTATTTTTGGACTATAAAATATATGTGTACAGTAACAATAATACCCAAAGGCAGCCATGATTTTGTGTTAACATCTAACCGTGATGAGGCACCGGATAGAATATCACTAGCACCAGAGATTTATAATATTGGCAATGCAAAGGCATTGTACCCAAAGGATGTTGTGTCTAATGGTACCTGGATCGGTTTGAGTGAAAGAAACCGCCTCGTATGTGTACTTAATGGAGGGTTTGAATATCATGAACGAAAAGCAAGTTATAGATTAAGTCGTGGTATCGTTGCTAAGGACATAATGGTTGCTGGGGACTTAAAGATGGCTGTTGATACTTATGATTTAAATGGAGTTGAGCCTTTTACCATGGTTATAGTGGATTGGGATACTGTCTTGAAATTCTATGAATTGGTTTGGGACGGCGAAATAAAGCACTTTAAGGATTTGCCTTTAGAGCCAGCAATTTGGTCTTCTTCTACATTGTATACAGCATTTATGAAAGCAGAGCGCTTGCATTGGTTTGAAACTTTCAAACAAAACAATAGCATGGATGCCTCCTCGCTTATGGAATTTCATAAAACAGCTGGGCAGGGTAATTTAGATTATGGTGTTGTAATGGATAGGGGGATTGTAAAAACTACGAGTATTACGCAAGTAGTAAAGCAAAAGGGGCGTGTTGAAATGCTTTATGAAGGTCTGGAAAATAATCTGGTGGTTACTAAAGAACTCAATCTTTCTGAAGTTGTTAATGACTAGTACTGGAATTATTTTAACGCTGGCATATCCGGAAACCATTGTGATGGTTTCGGAAGAATGGTTTTCTCCGTACTTGCGTTTTTTTGGTATTGGTAAAAAAGATTATGTGCGTGCAGGCCATGCTGCATTGGTCTTAATAGATAAATCTACGGGTGTTTTAGAGTATCACGATTTTGGGCGTTATATAACACCAGAACCTCATGGGCGTGTGAGGGGGCGTGATACGGATAATGAGCTGCACTTTCCCTTAGTGGCCAATATTAAGGACGATACAATTACTAATTTAGGGGATATTTTGGAATTTTTGGGCACGCATCCTAAGTTTACCCATGGCGAAGGAAAATTGGTCGCTTCGGTTTGTGATGCTGTAGATTATAAAAAAGCAAGAGCGCATATAAATAGGATGCAGGACAAACATTTTATAAGGTATGCGGCTTTTATTAAAGAAGCTTGTAATTGTGCGCGTTTTGTGACAGATACCTTGATTGCATCGGTTAGGGATAAAGCTATTAAGAAGAAATTGCAAAACTCTAAGTTATTTACGCCAAGCACTGTAGGTAATGTGTTGCTTGCTAATACAGGAGAGCAGGTCTTTGCGGTTTCTGAGAGTGGTGCGATTTCAGAGTTTACGGGCTCTCAAAAAAGTGAAAACCTGCGTTGTTTTTTAGACAGGCTGAAGGATCATAAGCCGAGTTTTGAAGGGACATTGTTCCCGCGTTTGGTGGAGGGGTTGCACGAAAAGGCGCAGTGGCTTTCTGGGATAGCTGCTGGCGCCTGGTTTGAGTTGTATCCAACCCATCAAGATGCGGTATATTATTTTAAGCGTATTTCGCCGTATGGTAATATAGATGTGTATGATAAGTATGTTGTAAATGATACACGTTTTGATTACTACCAAGCATTTGAGTTTGTACATTATTCAAACTGTAAGTTCTTTCATGTGAAACAACAGGAGACTGTTTATAAGTTTTATAGAAAAACAGACGATCTAGTTTAATGCAAATGGAGCACTAAGTTTAAATGTTGGTATGGTTACCTTAAATCTTTGGGTGGTGGTGAAGTTTACCATGTTGTAATGACCGTGCATGGCTCCAAATGGAGAGGTTAGTAGGCATCCCGAAGTATAGGTGTGTGATTCTCCAGGTTTAATAACCGGTTTCTTACCTACAACGCCCTCGCCGGAAACAATTTCTTTATTGTTTAAGGCATCTAATATATGCCATTTCCGGGTGTTGAGTTGTACGGAATCTTTACTTTGGTTTTCAATGGTAATTTTATAGCCAAAAGCGTAATGCATTTTATAATCTTTATAAAATGAGCCTTCAAAATTGGTTTCTACCGAAATTTTTATGCCTTTTGTTACTTGTTGAACCATGTTAACTATTGAAAAATCAATGTTTTTGCGCTACAAAAATAATAAATAAAGCATTGCTAACTGTAAAATTTACTATGTACGAACGAAAAAAGTAGTCGAATTGTCTTTTTTAAGGTTTTCTTAATTAAAGTACATAGTAGTTGTTAATTGGAAATGTTTACAGAACTACCAGATCCCAAACCAATGATTTTATCGTAGCGCGCACCAAGGTCGCGGTAGTAAACAATAACTTTGTAATCGTTTTCTGTTTGGTAAAAGTCGCCGCTTATGGCACCTTCGTCAATGGAACCATTTTCATTAACTACAATATATTTGTAATTGTAAAATCCTTGCTTTAAAAGCATTTGGTTTACTAGTATATCGTTATCTGGATCGTAATGGAGCTTTGTGCTTTCGTCTATGGCATAGTTGTTAAAATTGCCATAAACATGTACGGATTTGTTTAGGAACGATTCGTTTGCTTCCAATGCAAAGTGCATCCACACATAGTCGGCTTCAATATCTGGGTTGTCGGTTCCAATACTGGTGATGAGGTAATTGCCGTTAATGTCTGGATTATAGGTGTAAGGTTTATGAGCTCTAGGCGTGTTTATAAACAGGTAGTTGTGATAAATGTCTTTTAAGTCTATAGACTGTATTCCGGTATTGGCAGCTCTTACGTCTTTGTTTTCGAAAAACAAATATTCGTTGCCACCCCAAAAACTGGATTCTGTATCGTACTTGTAAATTAGTTTGTTTCCAATGGTGTATTGGGGCTTCAGGCTAGAGATAGCTGTGTTTAAGTTGTTGTTTTGGATCACTAAAGTTTTTACTGTTTGTTTGGGGTTGTTAAAGTGCATCGTATTGGATGCAATGGTGATATCTACCCGTTGTTTTTGTTCAATGAACTGAATGTCGCGTGTGCGTTTGATACTAACACCTACCAAAGCCTTGTCTTCGTAAATCATAAACTTTCTTGAGAACATAAGCTCATCATCATTGTTAAAAATGGAAAGCATGTAATTGCCCGAAACTTTTAAACGTTTGGTTTGGGCATTGGGAATGGTAAGTTGGTAGTGCGAGTACACTTGGTACGTGTTAAAGGAGTTTTCGTAATTCCTGATACGTTGATTGTCGAAACCATCCATAAATTCGGGTTTGGCCAAAGCAGAGGGGGTCCAGTCGAAATCGTAATGCTCAATTTTGTAATAATAATCACTTTCGTCGCCGTTTAGAGCATCGAATTCCAAAACCAGATAATCGCCAAGTTTTAATAAGGGTAATTGACTTTCTGGTGTGTCTCCTCTAAAATTAATGGTTTTTATATAAGCAGGAGGGTTGACCTCTTTTACTTGGCAAAAAAACAATATTGGAACAAAGAAAAAGGTTAAAAAAATAGAGGACTTAAATATCATGATTTGTTACGGGTATTTTTGTAAATATAAGCAAAATTAATACCTAACGTAAAAGTTCTTGTTAAGTACATAAAATTATACATAATTTATTATGAAAACTGCATTATAAATTTGTACTTTTGCAGCGATTTTTAGACAACTAATTTCAATAAAAAAAATATGTCAAACGACATTCGCATTAAAAAAGGTCTAGACATTAAACTTAAAGGTGAAGCTGAACAATCCTTGGAAAAGGCCACAGTAAGTAACTTTTATACTTTAAGACCTGAAGATTTCCACGGCGTTATACCTAAATTAATTTCTAAAGTTGGAACTAAAGTGAAAGCAGGTGAGCCTGTGTTTTATGATAAATCCAATGAAGCTGTAAAGTTTGTGTCTCCGGTTTCTGGAGAGATTTTAGAAATCACTCGTGGTGAAAAAAGAAAGATATTAGCCATTAAAATTCAGGCTGATAAAGAACAAACGTACCAAGATAATGGTGTGTTTAATGTGGATAGTGAAACACCAGAGGCTACTAAAAACCATTTGTTAGCTTCGGGATGTTGGCCATTTATTAAACAGCGCCCGTATGATGTTATTGCAAATCCAGACAAGTCGCCAAAAGCTATTTTTATCTCTGGATACGCTAGTGCTCCTTTGGCAGCCGATTACGATTTTACTTTAAAAGGTAAGGAAGCTGAGTTGCAGGCAGCTGTTACAGCTTTAGGAAAACTTACCGAAGGCAAGGTACATGTTTCAATAGGCAAAGCCAGTACAGATTCGCCATTGGCAGGTTTGACGGGAGTTACTCTTCATAAAGTTTCAGGGCCTCATCCTTCGGGGAATGTAGGGACACAGATTAATAAAATTGATCCTGTAAACAAAGGTGAAGTTGTATGGACGGTTAGTCCTCAGGATTTAGTAATAATAGGTGAACTTTTGTTAACAGGGAAGTTTAATGCTGAGCGTATAGTCGCTTTGGTTGGATCTTTAGTTGAAAAGCCTAGATATTTTGTGACAAAGCTTGGAAGTGAAGTCGCTACTATGATTTACGACAAAGGTTTGGCTGAAGGTGCCCATGCCAGAATTATCTCTGGAAATGTATTGAGTGGAAAACGCGTTCGTCCTGATGGGTATTTAGATTATTACAGCAATGTTATTTCTATACTGCCAGAAGGAGACGATTACGAGCTTTTTGGTTGGAACAAACCTGTATTCAATAAGATATCTACGTCAAGAGCCTTAACTTTTTCTTGGTTAAACCCAAATAAAGAGTACGATTTAAATACCAATACAAATGGAGAACATCGTGCTTTTGTTACAACAGGAACCTATGAAGAAGTATTTCC
This sequence comes from Snuella lapsa, assembly GCF_039539345.1. Classification (NCBI taxonomy): domain Bacteria; kingdom Pseudomonadati; phylum Bacteroidota; class Flavobacteriia; order Flavobacteriales; family Flavobacteriaceae; genus Snuella; species Snuella lapsa. The sequence continues at coordinate 34,911 of NZ_BAABCY010000078.1, forward strand.
TCTAGATATTTATCCTATGCAAATATTAAAAGCGTGTATGTATAAGGATTTAGATGAAATGGAAGCTTTGGGAATGTATGAAGTTGCTCCTGAGGATTTCGCTTTAACAGAATTTGTTTGTGTGTCTAAACAACCGCATCAAAAAATTATTAGAGAAGGTCTTGACTTAATGCTTAAAGAGATAGGATAATGAGTTTAAAAAATAAATTACATATATTAAAAAGAAAGTATAGAAGCTCTAAAATGGCTCCTGCCTTTAATGCGCTTCATACCTTTTTGTATTTGCCGGACGAGACGACCCACGGAGGTACTCATATTAAAGCGGCCGATGATTTAAAACGTACTATGAATACGGTTATTATGGCCATGGTGCCGTGTTTGATTTTTGGTATGTTTAATGCAGGTTACCAACACAACATAGCTTTTGGAGAAATTCAAGCTGTGACTGCAGGATTTTTTAGCCCAGAATTTTGGACTTTAGATAACTTTTTAATTGGTTTTTGGAAGATATTACCATTGGTTATCGTGTCTTATGGTGTAGGTTTGGGTATTGAGTTCTTGTTTGCGATTATTAAGAAGCACGAGGTTGAAGAAGGGTATCTGGTAACAGGTATGTTAGTGCCACTTATTGTACCTGTAGATATTCCATTATGGATGTTGGCAGTAGCAGTAGCTTTTGGTGTCGTAATAGGAAAAGAAGTGTTTGGTGGTACTGGGATGAATATTTTAAACCCTGCCCTAACCATAAGAGCCTTTTTGTTTTTTGCTTACCCAACTTGGATGAGTGGTGATAAAGTATGGGTTGAAGGTGCGGTAAAAAGAACGCAAGAGATTGCAGCCGGAGCTAATTTGGATGCCATTTCAGGAGAAACTATTTTGGGAAGCTTGGCGCAAGGAAAAGCAGCTGGTTATAGTGTAATGGATATGTTCTTGGGCTTCATTCCTGGATCGGTAGGGGAAACGTCTACCTTGTTAATTTTATTAGGAGGGTTGTTCTTGGTTTTTGCTAAAATTGGAAGTTGGAGAATTATGTTGTCGTCTGTATTGGGAGCAATTGTAATGGGCTTAATCTTTAATCAGGTTGTAGCCAGTGGATGGATAACAGAATCAAGTAAGTTTTACGGTTTAATGAGCACTACTTGGTGGCATCATTTATTAATTGGAGGCTTTGCTTTTGGTACGGTGTTTATGGCTACCGATCCTGTTACAGCTTCACAAACCAATAAAGGTAAGTGGATATATGGTTTCTTGGTAGGATTTATTTCTATAATGATTCGTGTCTTCAACCCAGCATATCCTGAAGGTGTGATGTTGGCGATTCTGTTAATGAACGTATTTGCACCAACGATCGACCATTATGTGGTTCAAGGCAATGTCAAGAAGAGAAAGAAACGTCTTAAAGTAAAAACGGCTTAACGATGGAAAAGAGAACGGATAAAAATTCATATACAATTATATTCGCCATAGGAATGGTGCTTTTGGTAGGTGCATTATTAGCTTTTGCTGCCGAATCATTAAAGCCAAGAATTAACGAAAATAAGCGTTTAGAGAAGCAACAAAATATTTTGTATGCAATGGGTATTAATGAAAATGATGGCAGTAGTGCAACATTCATTTCAACCGATAAAGCACCGGAAGCCTTTGCAAAATATATAACAAAGCAATTGATTATAGAGAACGGAAAGGTTTCGGAAGACGACCAAGCGTATTTAATAGATGTTAAAAAAGAGCAGGCCAATGCCAAAGCTGGTAAAACAAGGAGACTGCCTTTGTTTATTGGAGAAAAGGATGGGGCTACCTATTATATAGCGCCTATTAGAGGTAAAGGGCTTTGGGATGCTATTTGGGGTTATGTTGCTATGGATGCCAATATGGTAGTTCAAGGCGCTTATTTTGACCATAAGGGAGAAACCCCTGGTTTAGGGGCAAATATTAAAGAGCGTTTCTTTATGGACGATTTTATTGGTGAGCATTTATTGGATGCCTCGGGTAATTTTAAGGGTATTACTGTAGCAAAGGGTAACGCCGATCCAAAGAACGACGATAAAACTGATAATGAAATAGATGCTATTGCCGGAGCGACTATTACGGGTGATGGTGTAACAGCAATGATTAAAAGTGATTTAAAGCTTTATAAGTCATATTTCGAAACTTTAAAAAACTAGCATTTTATGGGACTTTTATCAAAAAAAGACAGCAAGTTAATATTAGATCCATTAGCAGATAATAACCCAATTACCATTCAGGTATTAGGTATTTGTTCGGCCTTGGCAATTACGGCTGAATTAAAAGCATCGATTGTGATGTCCATTTCTGTATTGTTTGTATTAGGATTGGGTAATGTCGTTATCTCATTAATGCGAAACATTATACCTTCTAAGATCAGGATTATTGTACAGCTTGTAGTGGTTGCTACCTTGGTTATTATAGTAGATTTGGTGCTAAAGGCATTCTCGTATGAATTAAGTAAAACCTTATCGGTATTCGTAGGCTTAATTATTACCAACTGTATTATCATGGGACGTTTTGAAGCTTTTGCTTTGGGGAATGGTCCTTGGCGTTCGTTTCTAGATGGTGTAGGTAATGCAGCAGGTTACGGTATTATTTTGGTTATTGTTGGTTTTTTTAGGGAGTTATTGGGTTCGGGAACCTTATTAGGTTTCAAGGTGCTTGGTGATCCTATCGAAAAAACAGGTCTGTATGCTATAGGTTATGAAAATAATGGGTTTATGTTATTGTCTCCTATGGCATTAATCGTGGTTGGTATTATCATTTGGGTACAACGAACTAAAAATAAAGCATTAGTAGAAGATCATTAATCAGTATGCAGTTTACAGTTGCAGTATGCAGAAGTTACTGTTAACTGGGACTGAGACTGAAAACTATAAAAGAATATGGAACATATAGAATTATTTTTCAAATCAATATTTATAGATAACATGGTATTTGCCACGTTCCTTGGAATGTGTTCTTACCTTGCAGTATCTAAAAAAGTAAGCACAGCAGTTGGTTTAGGTGCGGCTGTTATTTTTGTATTGGCTATTACGGTGCCTTTAAACTGGTTACTGGATCAGTACTTATTACAACCAGGAGCGCTAAAATGGTTGGGTGCTGAATATGTAGACTACGACCTAAGCTTCTTGTCTTTTATTATGTTTATTGCTACCATTGCTACTATGGTACAATTGGTAGAGATAGTGGTAGAGAAGTTTTCACCATCTTTATATAACTCACTTGGTATTTTCTTGCCACTTATTGCCGTAAACTGTGCGATCTTAGGAGGATCGTTATTTATGCAGTCTCGTGAGATTCCTACATTAGGTTTGGCGACCGTTTATGGAGTAGGCTCGGGTATTGGTTGGTTTTTAGCCATCTTGGCAATTGCAGCTATTCGTGAAAAGATTAGGTACTCAAACGTGCCACCTGCATTAAGAGGTTTAGGGATTACATTTATTATCACAGGTTTAATGGCGATTGGGTTTATGAGTTTTGGAGGTATGTTAACCGGAGGTGACGAAGAAGCTAAGAGTGAAACAAAAACAGCTGTTGTAGTTGATGAAAAGGAGGAAGAAGCAATAGCTTCTAATGTGTCAGCAACAGAAGGAGAAGAAGAGAAAGTGTTAGCTAACAACATAAAAGTAAATGAGTAATATGATTTTAGCCGCAAGTACATTAGGAACAATAATCGCAACAGTAATCGCTTTTTTAATCATTACGCTTTTATTGGTAGCATTACTATTAGTTGTTAAACAAAAATTGTCGCCATCTGGTCCCGTTAAGATTACCATTAATGGTGAACGAGAAATTGAGGTGGGATCTGGAGATAGTTTATTATCTACTTTGGGAGGCCAAAAAATATTTTTGCCATCAGCATGTGGTGGAGGTGGAACATGTATTCAATGTGAATGTCATGTTTTATCAGGGGGTGGTGAAGCACTTCCAACAGAAACGCCACACTTTACGCGTAAAGAATTACAGCACGGAGCACGTTTAGCATGTCAGGTAAAAGTAAAGCAGGACATGAACATTACCATTCCAGAGGAAGTGTTTGGTATTAAAAAATGGGAAGCGACTGTTGTGCGTAACTATAATGTAGCTTCTTTTATTAAGGAGTTTGTTGTTGAGATACCTGAAGACATGAATTATAAAGCAGGTGGGTATATTCAAATTGAAATTCCACAATGCGAAATTAAGTATTCTGATATTGATATAACAGCACATCCAGAGGAGCATGAAACACCAGATAAATTCCAAGCGGAATGGGATAAGTTTGGTCTTTGGCCCTTAGTGATGAAAAATGATGAAACTGTGGAGCGTGCTTATTCCATGGCTTCATATCCTGCTGAAGGGCGCGAGATCATGTTAAATGTTCGTATTGCTACGCCACCATGGGATCGTGCTAAGAATGGTTGGATGGATGTAAATCCTGGGATTGCATCGTCTTACATTTTCTCTAGAAAACCAGGAGATAAAGTAGTGATATCTGGTCCTTATGGTGAGTTCTTTATTAATGAGTCTGAATCTGAAATGCTTTATGTAGGTGGTGGGGCTGGTATGGCACCGATGCGTTCGCATTTATATCACTTGTTTAAAACATTAAAGACAGGACGTAAAGTTACGTATTGGTACGGTGGACGTTCTAAACGTGAGTTGTTCTATTTAGATCACTTTTACGAATTAGAAAGAGAGTTCCCTAACTTTAGATTCTTCTTGGCATTATCTGAGCCTTTACCAGAAGACAACTGGAAGGTTAAGGAAGATATTGATGCGCCAGGTGATGGGTTTGTAGGTTTTATTCACAACTGTGTGATTGATAATTACCTTAGCAAGCACGATGCGCCAGAAGATATTGAATTGTATTTCTGTGGGCCACCGTTAATGAACAAAGCAGTTCAGAAAATGGGAGAAGATTTTGGTATCCCAGATGAGCATATTAGATTTGATGACTTTGGAGGATAGGTGGTATTCTGTTTAAGAATACTTTCTAAATCTAAAGTGCAATCTAGAAATTTTAATAAAACAGCCCCCAATGCATATGCATTGGGGGCTGTTTATTGTTAAGGCTACATTTATTATTGCATTTGTGGAGGTAACGCAGCAGGAACAGTATTATTTACTGGTGGGATACTTTTAAGATAAGCAAATATAGCTTTTAAGTCTTCGTCGGGAAGATTGCGATAAGACTCCCATGGCATAGGGGGTAATAAAGGCCTGCTGCCTTCAATGCCCTTATAGAGTCCTTTTTTTATGGCGGTTAAAAACTGATCTTCGCTCCATGTGCCAATGCCACTATCGTCTGGTGTTAGGTTGGCAGCAAATGAAGTGCCCCAAGGCCCTTTAACAGCAGTTAGCCCCATTGTAAACAAAATATACGATTGTGCTGTTTTGGGATCATATTCTGCTAATTCTTCATCCGCTGGATGTCCAGAGAGTAATAAATCGGTATTAAGTGCTATGCCATGTTCTGTGAATTTTTTTGGTGTATGGCAATCATGGCACCCTATGGCGTTTACCAATTGCTCTCCCCGTTTTATTGGGTCGGGAGTAACTTCTTCAATAGTTTCGTAGTTTTCGGCTTCCTTTTTTTCTTTGTTGGTCGAATTACATGCATACATAGTAATGCATAGCACAGCAAAGGTTGCTGCGACAAAATAGTTGGTTTTCATAAGTTAGTGTTTAAATATCTTACTTATAAAGATAATAATTCTTTTGTTATGTGGTGCTAAAATATTGTTGTAGAGTGTTTTGTCTTTTTGAATGGGTTTTAAAAAGTTTGGTGTAATCCATTACATTTGAGATGCCATCAAGCTTGCATAGGTAAGCAATAACAGCACATAGCCCTTTAAAAAGTAAATCTTTATCTTCTGGATGTGTGGGACGTGTGCCCCTGTAATGAAGGGGTAAGGAGTAACCACAAGCTTTGAGGAAAATAGCTTCTATGTGTAGCAGTTCTTGCGGGGTATAACCATTGAATTTACGCCCCAAGTTTTGGTTTACTATGCCTACATAGTTAAGTTTTAGGCTACCGTGCCTATCCGATAAGTATTTCCAAGATTCGGTATTGTCCAAAATATTGCCTACAGCACATTGTTTACAACATTCTGGATTTAATTTGTTGCTATGAAATGCTACATATAGTTTTTGTACTGCTTGTTCTAAACGGATTGAAGTTTTCATAAGTGTATGATTTATGCGATAATCTTGATTTTAAATGCTCCAAGGTTTGCCTCGATACGAAAACAATTTCCATGATAAATATCTATTGTACTCATTTTGAGGTGGTTTACTTAAAGATACAAAAAAAAGTGGTAGATTTATAGTTGTAATGAAGTTATTGGGATTGTATTGTTTGTTACATATAAGTGTAAGACCTTAAGGGTGGATTTTAATAGGGAGGATTTATAAAGAGGCAGATCTCGTTTATTTAAATATTTGTTATAAAGTTAACTAACAAATAGAGTACGTTGTATTAGACTGCAAAAATAGTATTAGGAAAGGTTAGATTTTCACAGGAATTAAGTAAACATAAATTATATCTTGGAACTTTTTTGACGAAGATTTAATGAAAAGGACATTTGAAGCGTCTTTTTTATTTGTAAAACATAGCTTAATGTAAAGTATATTATAGGGTTTTGCTGTTAAAAACTGTATTGAGCATAACGTAGTATACCGCAATATTGATTTTTATGAAGTATAGGTTAATAACAGTTACTATTTTCACGTTCATACTCTTTGGAGTCCTTTTTATTCCATTGTTAGGTGAAATTGAGAATACGTTTTTTCTTTTTCTAGGACGCTTTCATCCTTTAATTCTACATATTCCCATAGGAACTTTAATAGTATTGTTCTTAATGGAAATGATAAGTGCGCTTCGTCCGAAATTGAATTTGGATGCTGCATGCGATATTTTGCTTTGGTTTACGGCTTTAAGTATAATACCAACGGTTATTATTGGTTTCTTGTTAGCTTATGGAGGAAACTATAACGGTGCTGAGTTAGGAAAACACCAATGGCTTGGTTGGTTTACGGCATTAGTATGTGTTTGGTTACTAGTGCTACGCCACAAAAGGCCATCGGTACAAAAGGATCAGGTAAGTAAGCTGTATAGAGTTGTTCTATTAGTTAACGTTGTTTTGCTGTCCTTAGCAGGGCACTATGGAGGTTCGTTAACACATGGGGCCAATTATTTAACTAAGTATATGCCATCTGGACTTAAGACTGTTCTTGGGGTTACTCCCGAAAACTATGGGGCTTACATGGCATTAAATAATCCAGGAGATTCTACTTCGGTTCAAGCTGTACATTACCAGACCAAGGTAAGGCCTGTCATGGAAAAATATTGTTTTGAATGTCATGGTGAAGATAAGCAAAAAGGAGGCATTCGTTTGGATGTTTTACATTGGGACATGATTAATGGGCCAGATGCCGAAGGATGGCATTCTGCATTGGACATGATAAATTCTGGTGAAATGCCGCCAGAGGAAGAGCCCCAATTGCAAGATGATGAACGCCGGGCAGTAGTGGATTGGATGACCAAGAACCTTGAACAGGCCGCAATTGCCAAGCAGGATGCGGATAAAGGTGTTATGCGTAGGCTAACAAAAAAGCAGTACACCCATTCGTTAAATGAACTACTAGGCGTTTCAGTTAATTTTGGGGATGTGTTGCCAGATGATGGAAAATCTAAGATGGGCTTTAGTAATAATGGCAACATTTTACAAACTTCGTCATTGCATGTAGACTATTATCAAAAAATAGCAAGAGAAGCCTTAGATAAAGCTATCGTTTTTGGTGATAAACCAGAGATTCAAAAATATAAAGTAACTTTTGGAAAAGATATAGGAGACGGTAAGACGGGAACAGAATACTGGGGCTATCAAACAGCTGCGATTAAGAAGAAAGATTTGAATATAGAAATCTTAAATGATCGGGGCGTTCCTTTTGTAGCCGATACAACAAAACAAGAGACCGACCCTATAATTGCTCTTAAAAACAAAATAGGGATTGGTATGAGAGGATCTGCTAGTAATCGTTATGCTGTAGTAGATGAAGGTATCATTTTAAGCTCAGCCTTACCGGCCAAAGAAGTAGCTCCTAAGTCATGGCAAGGGCCGTCCCCTAATTTAAAGATGTTAGTTAAGGAAGATTTTCCAAGGACAGGAGATTTTGTTTTTAGGGTAGAGGCTTCCAGAGGGTATAGCTCATGGTTAACTGAAGATGAGCGCTTAATAGATTTAAGAAAGGATACGCCCGCACCTCAATCGTCTGAAGCTATACTTATAACGGCACAAGATGTAACACCAACAAATAATTTAGTATTAAGGAACAAACGTTTATTGATGCCCGAAGATGTTGCTGCCATATCTCAGGCTAATTTTGAATACAAGGTGCCTAAGTCGGGTGTATACCAAGTAGACTTGGTGCATCCTTATGCATCAGATGATGCCATGCCTTCCTATAATATGAATCTTTTGGGAGGTAAAAAAAATGGGATGGTTAGTAAGCGTCTTTACATGAAGGAGGAGCTAAAGGATGCTGCTCAAATTACAACACCTGTCACATTGATTTATTTGTCTGAAGGAGACCATAAAGGATATATTGGAGGGAAATTTTTTGTTGGATTTAGTCGTATTGTGCTAACGCCATTATCTGAAGAGGAGCTTTCTGAAGCAGCATTCGAGAATGAAGCAAAAAAGAATGAGCAGAAATATAAATCGGTAAATCCGTCCATACAGGTGTTTGCTGGTTCCAGAACCGATGATGGGATGGACTACAAAACATTTGGCGAAAGCAGAGAGGTTACGGCTCCTTTTGGTGAATCCCAAATGTTTGAGTTTGAAGGAAGGTTAGAAAACTTACCAATTCCTCTGGCAAGTTCGCAAGTAAGTGGAGATTTGGCAAATATTCTGACTCTGGGACTTTGGAACAACCATTTGGTCAAGGAAAGTCGTTTTAACGGCCCTCCGTTACTGATTAAATCGGTCGAATTTGAAGCGCCTTATTATCCTGTTTGGCCTCCAAAAAGCCATACAGAAATTTTCTTTGATTCACCAAACAAGGCTAATGAGGCCTTATATACAGAAGAAGTCCTAACGCGTTTTATGGAGCGCGCTTTTAGACGGGAGCTCAACGAAGGGGAGCTGGAACGTTACATGGATTTCTGGAAAGAAATTAAGGATGATTTTGATCGTTATGAAGATGGTATAAAAGAGGTTTTGGTTGCAGTATTATGTTCTCCAAATTTTATTTACATCTATGAACCCGAGAAACCAGAAAAGAAAAAGTCTGATGACCAATTTATCCTGGCTTCCCGTTTGTCCTATTTTCTTTGGAATTCGCCTCCAGATGAGACCTTAAAGGCATTGGCTACGGAAGGTGATTTGTATGATGAATTACCTGAACAAGTAGAACGCATGGTGCAAGACCCGAGAATAACCAGAATGGTACAGTCATTTACTTATGAGTGGTTGCGTTTAGACAGGCATAAAAGTATGGATACAGATGTTCATGAATATGCCGATTATACTAGGTTTGTTAAGGAAGACATGGCTAAAGAAACTTACGAGTTTATTAACTATATATTAAAGAATAACTTGAGTATCTTAAATTTTATAGACTCAGATTTTGCTATGTTGAATCAAAACCTTGCCGAGTTTTATGGTATTGAGGGAGTGCAAGGAAATGAATTTCGTCCAGTAAGTTTAACCGAAGAAATGCATAGAGGTGGATTGCTCTCTCAGGGAGCATTTTTAAATGGGCATTCCGATGGTGTTCAGGCGCATCCTATAAAACGTGCTGTTTGGTTAAAAGAAAAAATATTGGGTGATACCCCACCGCCACCGCCACCAAATGTACCCGAGCTAGATCCGGAGACACCTGGTTTTGAGGATTTGACTCTGAAAGAGCAATTGTTCTTACACAGAAATAAGACCTCGTGTTTGGATTGCCACCGAAAGATTGATCCTTATGGTGTTGTTTTTGAAAATTATGATGCCGTTGGAAGATACCGCTTAGAAGCTTCAAATGGAAAGTCAATTGATTCTAAGTCGAAGTTGCCGGACGGGACAGAAGTAGAAGGTATTCAGGGTATTAAAGATTATATCTTGAGGTTAAAAAAAGAAGATTTTACCAGATCGTTAATAGAACATCTTTACGCTTATGCTTTAGGAAGGGATGTTAGTTTTGCAGACCAGGAAACGATTGATGGTATGGTAGAAGAAGTCATAGACGATGAATATCGTTTTCAATCGGTCGTAACTCAAATTGTTTTGAGTCCGTCATTTTATAAAAAGGAACCTAATTGGTTCCAAAAAATAGTTGGATTATGAGTAAAAAACCTTGGCATTTAGATCGTAGAACCTTTTTAAAAGGGTTCGGGGTAGCATGCATGCTTCCTTATTTTGAAAGTATGGCTATGAGTAGTATTTCAAAATTTATTACTCCCACGCAGCCAAAACGCTTGTGTTTTCTTTATTTTCCTAATGGCGTAGGTATACCACCGATAGAAAGCCATTATCATAAAGACTGGAGCTGGTTTCCACATGGTGAAGGAACTGATTATAAGCTCACAAAAACATTGTCGCCTTTGGCTCCTTATCGCAGCGATATGTCAATTTTAGGAGGATTGAGCCACCCAAACAGTCGTCAATTGTTGGGGCACATAGCAGGAGACACCTGGCTAACAGGAGGTGATTTAAGGGGAGAGTATAGAAATAATATATCTATCGATCAGGTAGCTGCTAAAAAGTTAGGGCAATATACACGCTTTCCTTCATTGTCATTATCTACTGATGGCGGTGTAGGCTATAAGTCAAGGGTATCGACCTTATCGTTTAATTCATCGGGACGACCCATTCCATCAGAGCACAGACAGCGTGAGATCTTTGAGCGGTATTTTTCGCCAAACGGTACGACGTCTACTAACGAAAGAAGGAAAAGTTTGCACCAAGGTAAAAAGGTTGTCGATTTAGTTTTAGAAGATAGTAAAAACCTACAACGACGTTTGGGTGCTAATGATAAAGCAAAGTTAGATGAATATTTAACATCGTTAAATCAAGTTGAAGAGCAGATAAAAAGAAATGAACGTTGGTTAGATGTTCCTATGAAGGATTTTGACGCTAGTCTAATTAATTTGGATGTTGACCCAGTTTCAGCGCCTCAGGATTATGTGCGATCCATGCTAGATTTAATCGTTCTTGGCTTTCAAACAGATTCAACAAGGGTTATTAGCTATATGATGGCAAGGGAAGATGGTATGGGCTTTGGAGATAATTTTCCGAAAATAGCGTTAGGTTTAAAAGGACATCATGGAATTTCTCACGATAAAGCCAGAGGGCACTGGGAAGAATGGGGACGTTATGACCAATGGTTAACGAAGCAGTTAGCTTATTTTATTAATAAAATGAAGAACACAACAGACGAACACGGTTCGCTATTGGATAATACACTTATTCTGTATGGTAGTGCTTGTAGTTCGACACATAATGCTAGAAATTATCCGCTTGTCCTGGCAGGCGGCACTAACTTAGGGGTTAAACACGGTAGCTATACCAAATTTGAGGAAAAACATACAGTTATGTCTAACCTCTTTGTAAGCATGCTCAATAAAGTAGATGTGCCTACAGAACAATTTGCTGATAGTACTGGACCGCTAGGTTCTATTCTTTAAGGTCAAAGCATAATAGAAATATTACTAACAATTCCAACAGTAAATAAATAGTTATTTATCTACTGTTTTTTAATTATTACAATGAAGGAAAACACATCTCAATCAAAAACACCTGTATTACCATTTGTATTAGTAACATTCTTATTTTTTGCATGGGGTGTTCCCGGTAGCATGACAGAACCACTTATCTCAGCATTTAAGGATATTTTTAAAGGTATGAGTAACTTACAGGCTTCACTTGTACAAGCAGCCTTTTATGGAGCGTATTTTATTTGGGCCATTCCTGCAGCTTTTTTAATTAAAAAAACAAGTTACAAAACAACTATAATGGTTGGTATTATACTCTATGCTATTGGAGCGTATTTGTTTATTCCCGCAAGTGAAGCCCAAGTATATAATTATTTTTTAATAGCCCTTTTTACTTTGGCAACGGGTATCTCATTTTTAGAAACATCTGCAAACCCATATATTATAGCTATGGGAGATGAAAAAACGGCTGTACAGAGATTAAACCTTGCACAATCATTTTTCCCATTTGGATCATGGATCGGAACCATTATAGCAGGACAAGCCATTTTAAGTAACTTAAAAAGTGCAGAGGACAAAGTTGGCATGACAGTAGAAGAATTGGCCGTTTTACAAACCGATGAGTTGGCCATTTTAGCGTCACCTTACGGATATATTGCCATTATTGCAGCTGTTTTCTTTGTTGTTTTTGCGGTAACTAAAATGCCCGCTTATAAGGATGATGACAATGAAAACTTCTTTGCCGTATTTGGTAAGAACCTAAAAAAACGGCGTTATATTTTTTCGGTAGGAGCGCTGTTTTGTGCTATGGCTGCTCAATTTGGAACGTTTGCATTTATTATCCCCTATTTAAAAGCGCATTATTCTGAAGCTGGTGAATTGGTTGATGGTGGACGTGCAGGAGCTTTACTAGCCTATGGCGTTTTCCTTTTTATGGTGATGCGATTTGTATGTACCTGGTTGATGAAATTTATCAAACCAAGTAAGCTGCTTGCTATCATGTCTGCACTTGCTGTCTTTTTTACTGTTTGTGCCATTTTGTTACCAGGAAACATTGGAGGCGTAAGCCTGATTTTAGTTTGTGGATGCGTCTCATTATTATTCCCCACAATTTATGGTATAGGATTACAGGGGCTATCATCTGTCGAAACAAAAGTAGGTGCCTCAGGTCTTATAATGACCATTATTGCTGTAGGGATTATGAACCCAGTACAGGGCTACGTTATTGATAAAACGTCTATAAGCATATCTTACATCTGTACACTAATACCGTTTATCCTCTTAGTAATCTATGGTTTGAAAATTGAGAAGTTTTCGAACAAAATATAATTAATCCTCTTGAATACAAAAAAGAGCTTGAGCTGTTCTATGAAAAACTTTATCTCCAATAACTAATGGATGTGATAAGGTGCGCATGGTGCCGCTTTCACCCATATCGTTTAAACTGATAAAAGCATTTTTATCCCAGTTAGTGGCAGACAGATCAAAGGTGTAGGTCATGCCGTTTTCTAATGTAAAATATAAGGTCGAATTTACCGCTAAAGGATTGGCATTAAAACACCTGAACCAACCATTTAAGGTGCCTCTACGGTCTTCAGCGACATCAATACCTCTGGAATTTGTAGTTCCGGATCGAATAAGTTTTCGCCAAACAGGATGCTTGTCATTGTCGATATCTACTGGAACTTCTACATATTCAACCACATTAGTGTTAAGATTAACCCGTGCTGCTGAATAATGAGGGCCTTTTATGGTTTGTCCCGAAACTATTCTTTTTTCTAGATGGTCTGGGTGTGTTTGCAGGGTCATAAAATAATAATAATCCCCTTTCATAAAGTTACTATAGAAATTAGGGACAACCTCTATGTTTTGATCATTTAAATTAACATTACTTTGCTTAATGTATTGCTTTTTTTCTTCACTATACTCTGAAACTATTACATTATCGGATAAACTTATTTCCTTGATTTTCTTGCCGGTATCCGTATCTAAAACATAAAGTTTTCCTTCATAGATCCATACAGTATATTTTTCGTTCCAAGTACTGTTGTAGAAAAAATCACGGGCTGGTAATTCTGCTTCCCAAATAGTTTCACTATTTTCAATATTAACCAATGAGTATCCATATGGCTTTTCAGGCACCTGATGCGCTGAACCTATACGAGCAACCATAACACCGTATTTTCCATCCTTTGTTTTTCCCATAATAGGGGTAGAATAGTGACCGACAGCTGCTTTGGATTTCCATAATACTTCGCCCGTATCTTTATCTAAAGCTACCAAATAGTGCCAGTTAGGATTGCGTCCTTCAGTAGCTTCTTCAACAGGTTCTGGTTCTACATTAATTAGAATGTTTTTGTATAGAATAGGTTCATATTGCTTATTAAAAGGAAAAATAATATCACCAAGTTTTGAAATAGGAGTCCAACTTCTTTCCCAAATTACATTACCTTCTAAATCAAAGCAAACCACTTTTCCACTGGCATTGATAAACCATACTTTTTTACCGTCGCTTACTGGTGTTGGAGAACTTGAGTTGCTAAAACCATACATGTAAAGAGATTCAGTTTCTCCTGTTATTTTTTTTTGCCATAATTTTTCTCCAGTTTTCGCATTGTAGCAGAGTGCCAAAATATCGGAGCCTCTTTTTGTAATTGTATCATAAACAGGCTTCATTATAGATAAAAAAAGTAAATCACCAACTTTAATAATTCCATTTTGACCTGTTTCTTCTAAAGGAGCTTTCCATAAAATATTTTCATCCTTGCGAACACTCCATTTGGTGACTTCTTTTTCTTTTTGAGTAGACCACCACTTATAATTTGCACCAGCAGGTTGACTGGTTGGATTATCATTTGTCTGTACATGATTAGCACAAGTAAAAAAAGAGCAGCAAAGACCTACTAAAACAATTTTTATAGTAAAATGTGAAAACATAATTATTCTTTTATGGATTTTATTGTCTATGGTTAAGTACAAAGTTATATTATAGTGTCTGTTACACAAATTAATTAAAGGGTATTATGAAATTGATTGGTATTAAAAACAATTTAATTTTTGAAATGCTTCTTGGTCGCAGAAATTAATTTGTCAATTATAATACACAATAAATTACCCAAAGTAGAGTAACTTAAAATTTTTTCTAGTCTATTAACCATTAAACTATTCAAAATTTTATTGAAATAGATATTAGTAGTAATTTTGCTTTATGAGTAAACCACTTACAGAGCAAGAATTACATAATTTAGCCATGAACCATGTTGGAAAGGATTTAGAACAACGTGGTTTTGAGTTTATTGCGGTTAACAGTCGGTTAAGAAAACATCCTCAGTTTGTATGCATCGATAAGAACAATCAATATTATTTTGTGATAGTTAGGGCTGTTATTTTGCCCGATAATCCCAATAATTATGATGTTGTATGGATGGAATCCTTTAAGAAACATGCGCGTGAAAAGAACGCCAAAGTTTTGTATGCTGGTGTAGGTCTGGGTAATGCTTCAGACGAAAGTCTTCCTATTTATCTGGACGAAGATTATTTAATGGAATATAATGGTATTCAGGTCTTGGATACCAATTTAAATTAAGTGACTTATGCGTATTAGATCGTTAGTAGGAGTTTTAATTGTTTTGTTGCTAGGTTCATGCAGTAAACCAGATACTGTCAAGACATATCTTGAAGGGGCTGTTTTCGGAACTTCGTACCATATAACCTATTTTTCTAAACAGAATTTTCAAAAACAATTTGATAGTTTGTTTTATGTGATTAATAAATCGCTATCTACCTATCAAACCAATTCGGATATTTCCAAGTTGAACAGAAATGAGGCAACTGTAATAGATATGTATTTTGTTGAAGTATTTGATGCCTCAAAAGCCATTTACAAAGCGACAGAAGGTTTTTTTGACCCAACTATCGGTGCTGTAGTTAATGCTTGGGATTTTGGACCAGAAGGAAAGATTGAACAGCTGGATAGTCTTAAAATAGATAGCTTGATGCTTTCCGTTGGGCTTGATAAAGTAAAGCGTATAGATTATTCTATAGAAAAGTTACCTGGCACTTTCTTGGATTTCAATGCCATTGCCAAGGGATATGGTGTCGATGTAATTGGACAGTTTTTAGAAAGCAGACGTGTAACTGATTATATTGTTGAAATAGGGGGAGAAATAAGGGCTAGTGGTATGAATATAGAAAAACAATTGCCCTGGAAAGTGGGAGTAGAAATGCCAAACTTTAATGGAGAACAATCTATTTTAAAAGCAATTTCTTTAAAAGATGAGAGTATGGCAACTTCTGGAACTTACAGGAAATTTAAAACGGACGCCAATGGTAATCGTTACGCGCATATTATTGACCCTAAAACGGGGTACCCAAGTAAAACAAACTTATTAAGTGTTTCGGTAATAGCCAAAGATTGCATGACGGCTGATGCTTATGCCACGGCTTTTAAGGCAATGGGTATAGAGAAGGTGAAATTTTTTTTAAAATTACACCCAGAGTTAAAGGCATTTTTGATTTACGAGAACGATAAGAGCGCATTTGAAACATTAGCTTTAAATGACTTTCCTGAAAATTAATTATTTTTAAAAAACTAAAAATGCCCGTTAAGATGAAACAATCCCTGCTATTATTTGTTGTTATTTGCTTGATTATCTCTTGTAAACAAAACAAGGAAGAAGCTTCCAATGCCACTTCCCTTACTGTAGCTGAAAAGATTGCAAAAGCGCATGGCTTTAAGCAATGGAAACAGGTAAGTAAGATGGAGTTCACTTTTAATATCGATAAAGATAGCAGTCACTTTGAACGTGCGTGGACATGGTATCCGAAAACGCAGGATGTACAATTAATAATAGCTAAGGATACTATTAGGTACAATCGAAATACAGTAGACTCTTTAAGTATACAGGCAGATAAAAGCTTTATAAATGACAAATTTTGGTTGTTCATCCCTTTTCAATTGGTTTGGGATACACGAACAAATATTTCTACTCCTGTTGTAGAAGATGCGCCAATAAGCAAGACCTCAATGCATAAAATTACCCTAACATACCCTAATGACGGTGGCTATACACCAGGTGATGCTTACGATCTGTATTTTCAGGATGATTACATTATTAAGGAATGGGTGTTTAGAAAAGGGAATAAAGAGAAGCCCTCACTTGTTAGTACTTTTGAAAAGTACAAGGATTTTAATGGTATAAAACTAGCATTAGAACATAAAAAAGCAGAAGGAAGCTGGAATCTTAATTTTACAAATGTTAGCGTTGTTTTAGAGTAAGTCTGCTTTTAACTATCCCTTAAAATCATGTTTTACATGTGTACCGTCACAATAAGGTTTGTTATTAGAACCTCCACAACGGCAAAAGGCAGTTGTTTTATTCTTAATTTCGGAAGTCCCATCTTTATGTGTAACTTTAAGAGTCCCGTACACCAATAAAGGACCGTTTTCCAAAACCTCTACTTTGGTTTCCATAGTTTCGGATTGCATATCATTTTTAGCATTCATATAATAGCTCAACGCACCCGACGGGCATTGTTTAACTTGGTTTACTATGTTTTCTGTGTTAGCGCCATCAATTTTTATCCAAGGCCTGTTTCGGGGCTGAAAAACACCGGGTAAGCCTTTGGCACAGATGCCAGAATGAATGCATTTTTCAGTTTCCCAAACAACTGTTACTTCACCATTTGTATACTCTCTTTTTTTACTCATAACGCAATTTTTACTCGATGGTCAAGATTGAAATAATTTGAATTTACTACGAAATCAAGACATTATTTCCAATAAAAGCCTCGCAAGCTTGCCTCGAGGTGATTTAACTAAATATACAAAAAAAATAGCATTACGTATTAAGAGTCTTGATGCGGTCAATTTCTTAATGCAGAATCCTTATTTTTGTTAGAAACAGTTAAAAGAATATATTTTGTTTAGTTATAAATTAGGTTTGGAGTATGCCAAGGAATTAGATCAAAATGATGTGTTGGCAACTTATAGGAAACAGTTTTGTATCCCTACGAACGAGCATGGTGAACCTTTGATCTATATGACCGGTAATTCACTTGGATTACAGCCAAAAATAACCAAAACATATGTAGAAAAGGAATTAAACGATTGGGCTACTTTAGGAGTGGAAGGTCATACACAGGGGGAAACACCTTGGTTGCCATATCATGAACTTCTTACCAAAAATATGGCTAAGGTGGTAGGGGCTAAACCTATTGAAGTGGTAGTAATGAATACACTAACCACAAATCTGCATTTAATGATGGTATCTTTCTATCGACCAACAACATCACGGTATAAAATACTGATAGAAAGCGATGCGTTCCCATCCGATAGGTATGCCGTAGAATCGCAATTGCGACATCATGGGTTTGATGAAAAAGAAGGTGTGATTCTATGGCAATCACGTGAAGGTGAGGCGCTTTTGTGTTATGAAGATCTGGAAACTATTATGGCGGCACATGGGGATGAAATAGCTTTAATCATGATAGGAGGTGTTAACTATTACACTGGACAGTATTTTGATTTAAAACGGATTGCCCAATTGGGTCACAAATATGGTTGCATGGTTGGTTTCGATTGTGCACATGGAGCTGGTAATGTAAATTTGAATCTACATGATTCTGGTGCTGATTTTGCAGTTTGGTGCACCTACAAATATTTAAATTCGGGACCAGGTAGTTTAGCCGGATGTTTTGTACATGAACGGCATGCTTATAATAAAGAACTTAACCGCTTTACGGGGTGGTGGAGTCATAACAAGCAGACGCGATTTAATATGCGCGACGATTTCGACCAGCTTCCAGGAGCCGAAGGGTGGCAGTTAAGTAACCCTCCAATTCTCTCTATGGCAGCCATAAGAGCCTCCCTTGACATGTTTGGAGGGGTAGGAATGCATGCCCTTACAGAAAAGTCGAAACAGTTAACCGGGTATTTCGAATTTTTATTACAACAGTTGGGAGATCATACAATTAACATAATTACTCCTAAAAACCCAGAAGAACGTGGCTGTCAATTATCCATTCAAGTTATGAATGCCGACAAAAGATTGCATACTAAATTAACCAAAGCAGGTGTATTGAGCGATTGGCGTGAACCCGATGTTATTAGGTGTGCCCCGGTACCTTTATACAATAGCTTTATGGATGTTTACTTGTTGGTGGAAAAATTGAAAGTAATTTTAAATGACAAATAAGGAGAACATACAAATTATAGGAGCCGGACTTTGTGGTGCCCTCTTGGCATTGCGACTGGGGCAGCGCGGCTACAATGTTGAGGTTTTTGAAAAACGTCCCGATTTGCGTAGAGTACATATTAATGCAGGGCGCTCTATTAATTTGGCTTTTTCAAACCGAGGGATTAAGGCTATGAAGTTAGTAGGGATCCAAGACAAGGTAGAGCCACTTTGCATTCCGATGTATGGGCGTATGTTACATGATGTTGAGGGCAACACCATATTGTCACCATACAGTGGACGGGAAGATGAATACATAAATTCTATTTCTAGAAACGCTTTGAATGCCCTATTGCTAGATGAAGCAGAAGCGTTGGATAATGTTACTTTTCATTTTAACCATAAATGTACTTCGGTCGATTTTGAAAAAGGGATTTCCCAGTTTTATAAATACCAAGATCAAACAGAATTCGCCAAAAAAGCCGATGTTATAATTGGGACAGATGGTGCTGGTTCTGTATTGCGAAAAAGTTATTTTTTGGCAAAGAAGTTTCTGTTTAGCTTTTCTCAGGATTATTTAACATATGGTTATAAAGAGTTAAGTATTTTACCAGATAATAATGGCGATTATAAGGTCTACAAAAATGCTTTGCATATATGGGGGCGCGATGCGTTTATGCTTATCGCATTGCCCAATTTGGATGGAAGTTTTACGGTTACCCTGTTTTTAAGTTATGATGAAGGAACGTATAACTTTAATAATTTAACTACCAAAGCACGTGTGCAGGAATTCTTTAATACTTATTTTAAGGATGCTTTAGAGCTGATGCCAAACTTGGTCGATGAATTTTTTAAAAATCCAACATCACCCTTAGGGACAGTTAAATGTGCACCGTGGCATTACAAGGGGAAAACATTGCTTATGGGAGATGCAGCGCATGCCATAGTACCCTTTTATGGGCAAGGGATGAATGCATCTTTTGAAGATGTTGTAGAATTCGATAAGGTTTTAGATGCAGGTCACAATTCTTGGGAAGCCATTTTTAAAGCCTTTGAGAGGATGCGTAAAAAGGATACGGATGCTATTGCCGATTTGGCTATTGATAATTTTCATGAAATGAAAGGACATGTTAATAAGGCTATTTTCAGAGAAAAGCGTAACTTAGAGATGGCATTCGAAAAGCAATTTCCTAACGAGTATGCTTCAAAATATGCCTTGGTAACTTTTAATGAAGATATGGGGTATTGTGAGGCTATGCTAAGGGGGCGTGCACAGGATAAGGCTATTTTAAATATGCTGGCTGATAAGGAAATTACCCTTGATGATGATTTAAGGGAGACTTTAAATAAAGTAAAAGCAGAAACTGAGCATATTTTAGAAGAGGACAGCATTGCAAAAAAGATGCGTCACTAAAAATACGAGGAATGGATAAAGATGATATAGTAACACCAAGAGGCGCATATCCGCATACAAAACGGGTAGGCGATTTTATTTTTGTTTCGGGCACCAGTTCGCGACAACCAGATAATACTATTGCCGGTGTTGATGTTATAGATACTATGGGAACTAAATACTTGAATATAGAAGTGCAAACACGGGAAGTTCTTAAAAATATAGAAAGGAATTTGGCTAATGAAGGCGCGACGTTAAGTGATGTGGTGGATGTTACGTCTTTTTTGGTGAATATGAACGATTTTGCTGTTTATAATAAAGTGTACGCCGAGTTTTTTGATGTAGAGACTGGTCCGACCAGAACCACTGTTGCAGTACATCAATTGCCACATCCCGATTTGATTGTGGAGATTAAAGTAGTAGCTTATAAGAAATTTAATGTTAGTTAAATGTCTCCTTGGGAGATAAATTTAGAAGTTTGGTAATGGAAACGATACAGAACTATATAAACGGAAGTTTTCATGATCCTATAAATGGTGATTGGTTGGACAACTATTGTCCTGTTGATGGTTCCGTGACAGGAAAGCTTCCGAATTCTTCAGCCGAAGATGTAGAAAATGCCTATATCGCTGCCAGATCGGCCTTCCCTTCCTGGTCTCAAACACCGTTAGATGAGCGTAGTCGTATCTTAATAAGGATTTCAGAATTATTAGAGTCTAAGTTACAGGATTTAGCCGAAGCAGAAAGTGTGGATAACGGTAAACCCGTTACGTTGGCTAAAACCATCGACATCCCCAGGGCAGCCGATAATTTTCGCTTTTTTGGTAATGCTACTACACAGTTTGCGAGTGAGAGTCATGAGAGTGTTGGATTTGAAGCTATAAATTATACCTTACGTCAACCGATAGGCGTTGTGGGATGTATTTCTCCATGGAACCTCCCACTTTATTTGTTTACCTGGAAAATAGCACCCGCCATTGCTGCTGGTAATTGTGTGGTGGCCAAACCGAGTGAGGTAACGCCCATGACGGCGTATCTTTTGGGGGCTATATGTGCCGAAGCCGGTCTTCCCCGAGGTGTACTAAATATTGTACACGGTTCAGGAACTATTACGGGGCAGGCAATTGTGGAGCATCCCGATATTACTGCTATTTCGTTTACAGGCGGTACAGAAACAGGTGCACATATAGCAAAATTGGCAGCACCCAAGTTTAAAAAATTATCTCTAGAACTTGGTGGTAAAAATCCAAATATCATTTTTGCTGATTGTGATTACAGAAATATGCTGGAAACAACCGTTCGTTCGTCTTTCGCCAATCAGGGGCAGATCTGTCTTTGTGGTAGTCGTATTTTTGTAGAAGCCTCTGTTTATGATAAGTTTAAAGCTGATTTTATAATGCGAGTCAAGACATTAAAGGTTGGGGATCCGAGAGATAAGAATACCGATATTGGTGCTTTAGTGTCACAAGCGCACATGGACAAGGTTAAGGAATATATAGCTATTGCCAAAGATGAAGGCCATGTGATCTTATGTGGGGGAAACCAAGTTGTGGTTAATGGACTTGAAAATGGGTATTATTTAGAACCAACTGTAATCGAAGTAACTAATGATGCCTGTCGTATTAACCAAGAAGAAATATTTGGTCCTGTGGTAACACTTATGCCTTTTAACAGGGAAGAAGAGGCGCTGCAAATGGCCAATAGTGTTAAGTATGGTTTGTCGGCTACTGTGTGGACAAACAATTTAAATCGAGCCATGCGCTTGAGTAATCAACTGCAAACAGGGATTGTTTGGGTGAACACCTGGATGTTACGCGATTTGCGAACACCTTTTGGGGGAATGAAGGCAAGTGGTATAGGTCGTGAAGGTGGTTTTGAGGCTTTACGATTTTTTACAGAATCCAAAAATGTATGTATAAAGTATTAATGTTGAACTTGATTCAACATCTTATGATAAATTTGAATTAACCCTTAAAGAGATCCTGAAACAAGTTCAGGATAAATTATATGGATTTAAAATTGACAGGTAAATATGCTTTGGTATGTGGCAGTACACAAGGTATTGGAAAAGCAACCGCAATAGTACTGGCAGCCGAAGGCGCCAAGGTAACCCTGGTAGCCAGAGATAGGACTAAATTACAGAAAGTGCTGGCGGAATTGCCCGGTAGTGAAGCACATGATTTTATAGTTGCCGATTTTTTGCACCCAAGAGACCTGCAGGAGAAGGTGTTGAGATATATGGATAAACATCACGGGTTTCATATTTTAATTAATAATACGGGAGGGCCTCGTAGTGGCGATATACTAACGGCCACCTTAGAAGAGTTCGAGAAAGCTTTTGTGCAACACTTAAAATGCAACCATGTATTGGCCCAGTCTACCGTACCTTTTATGAGATCCGAAGGTTTTGGTAGGATCGTTAATGTGATCTCAACATCGGTAAAAGAGCCTATTCCTGGATTGGGTGTAAGCAATACCATAAGGGGAGCGGTAGGGAATTGGAGTAAAACGCTTGCAACGGAACTTGGAGCTTTTGGTATTACTGTAAATAATGTGTTACCAGGTTTTACGGATACCGAGCGTCTTAATGAAATTATTAAAATTAAAGCAAATCAGGCAGGAACTTCTATGGAAGCTATGGCAGAAATCATGAAAAACTATGCGCCGGCCAAACGCTTTGCCAGACCCGAGGAAACGGCCAATGTGATTGCTTTTTTGGCTAGTGAAGCTGCCAGTTATGTAAACGGAATTAATGTTCCCGTTGATGGTGGACGCACAAAATCTTTGTAACTTTATATTTTAATTTGCGTGAAGGATTGCAACGACATCCTTTTTGTGTTTGACAAAAAGATATAGTGGAAAGCCTGACCCGAAGGGGCACGCCCAAAATGTAGCGTTATGAGCCAATTAGTTTCTCCTTTAAATTTTAAGGACTGGATAGAGGAAAATCGCCATCTTTTAAAACCTCCTGTGGGGAATAAGGTGGTTTGGAAGGATGCCGATTTTATTGTCATGGTGGTTGGCGGGCCTAATAGCAGAAAGGATTATCATTATAACGAAACACCTGAGTTTTTTTATCAGATTGAAGGCGATATCGTCTTAAAAATAATAGATAAGGGGACTCCTAAAGATGTACATATTAAGGAAGGGGATATTTATGTGTTACCACCCAAAGTACCCCATTCGCCACAGCGAGGAGCCAATACGGTTGGTTTGGTAATTGAGTACAAACGCCCTGAAGGTATGCGCGATGCCTTGTTGTGGTTTTGTGAAAATTGTGTTACTAAATTATATGAAGAAGATTTTACCCTTGGGAATATAGAGACCGATATGCCTAAGATTTTCGATAAATATTACAAAGACCTTAATAAGCGTACCTGTCCGAATTGTGGTGAAGTAATGCAGCCACCCCAAAAGGTTAAAATAGAATAGTTAATAGGATGTCTTCTTTGCAGAATAAGAAAAAGAAACTGCGAATCAATGGGCATTCGCATTTGTTACCGTATCCAGAAGAAATTCCTGAATTTATGAAGGAAAAAGGAATTTTTTGGGTGGATAAGGATCGTAAGTTTATGCTCCAAAAGGACTGGAGCCGTCCGGTAACCGATTCGAGTTTCTTTTTGCATGAAAAGTTAGAGTGGATGCAGCGTTACCAAATAGATCATGCGGTGGTTTTAAATCTTTCGCAACTATACGGTAATGGTTTGCGTGTTGAAGAGATGAAGCAGGCTCTGCGGTTTCAGAATGACTTTAATGCCCGCATTCAGCACGATCATCCCGATAAGTTTACCTGTGGCTTTGTAGTGCATCCAGGGTTTGTAAGGAGTGCTTGTTGGGAAATAGAGCGCTGTGTAGAGGAGTTGGGGTTGCAATTGCTTTGTTTGCCGACGCATTTTATGGATACTATTGGTACTTGGCGCTGTATTTTTGATGAAGAAAATGAGCCTATTTTTGAATTGGCGAGCAACAATAATTTGGCAGTTGAAATTCACCCGTATGATGGCGAGAAGTTCATAAAATTGGAAAATACCTCCTGGCGATTCCATCTCATTTGGATGTTGGCACAATGTGCCGATGCATATCATTTTTTAACCTTAAATGGGTATCAGGAAAAATTTCCCAATATGCGTATTTGTTTTGCGCACGGCGGGCAGCTGGCCCAGATTAATTTGGGGCGTCGAATCCAGGGATTTGACGGGCGACCCGATCTGTTTGAAGGCAAATACCATCCTAGAAAAGCGGTAGGACACAGAAATATCTTTTTTGATACCTTAGTACATGATACAGGGTCGTTAGAGCTACTCATTAAGAATCAAAGTGCCAGTCAGGTATTAATGGGGCTGGACGATCCGTATCCGTTAGGGGAAATGGAAAGTATAAAGCAATCGTCTTACCCAGGAAAAATATTGGATCTGGCCATGGAACGTGATATCATTACCGAAACCGAACGTGATGCCATTTGGGAAGACAATGTTATACAATGGCTTTGTGGTGATGATGAGGCAGCTAAGCAAAAGCTTATAGATAGAATTAGTGGGCTTTAAATACAGTTTAGTTATTTTAAAAGCTGGATAGCTAGCATTTTAATCTCGGCATCATCATCGTGAAGTGCAATGTGGGATAAGGTGCTTTGGGTGGTTAGTTTAGAAACAGCCAGTTTTCTTACTTCTGTGTTATTATCATGAAGGGCAACATGAGAGAGGGTACTTTGAATTGCTAGTTTTTTTATGGCCAATATTCTAACCTCGGCATCATCATCGTGAAGGGCTATATGGGATAGGGAGCTTTGTGTGGTTAGTTTAGAAACAGCCAGTTTTCTTACTTCCGTATTATTGTCATGAAGGGCTATATGAGTCAGGGTGCTTTGATTTTTTATAGTTTCTTGTTCTGTAATGGATGTTGTTTCGGTAACAGAGGTTATCTTTCGTTGTGTTGCCTTTCTAAAATTACAGGATATTATTGTTAAGGTAATAATAGTCAGGATAAGTATTCTATTCATGTTTATTTTGCTTACAAGGGTTAATTTATTTTTATTAAAATATTCAAGTGTACAGATTGTTTAATCTTCAATCCTATACGTTTCTTTAACGACAATGGGCAAGCCAGTATTGGTAATGCCTTCGAGAGTTATATTTACATTCGTATTATTGACTTCACTGTTGAAATAGGATAGTTCTGCTGTGCCATTTTCGTCGGGGTGAATATAAGGATTCCAGTATAGAGTATTTCGTATATCGGTATCTATATCTGTTTTGCTTTCAGTTTCATAGTTTGGAGCATAAAAGGTTCTGGCTTCATAGAAACCTTGTACTAATTTGGTAATTGAGTGAAAATTCTTTTTCAGTCTATTATTTGTGCTACCCTCTTTGATATAAACAAGGATGGCACCATTGCCTCCCCGGGAACCAAAAATAGCGGCCCTGGCAGAATTAATAGATTCTATTTTGGCAACATCGTCGGGGTGTACAAATTGAAGATCTCCCATTTCGGAAACGACATCGTCAATTAAGATTAATGCCGGGCCGTTGCTACGGTTAAATCTGATTGAATTATCTGAGGCAATAATACCCGGTATGGAAAATTGGATAAGTTGGAAGATATTTGAAAAGCTGAGGCCTTTTTCATTAGGAATGTAGGTTCGGTCTGCAAATCCATACTTACTTCGCTCTTGCTGTTTCTTTTTGGTTGTCAGAACCACTTCGTCCAGGATATTATCTATTGGAACACCATAGTTAATATGTTTTTTATAAATGTTTTCCTTAATGGTTTTGGTTTTTAAAGAGCCGGAAAGGATTGGTGTGTAATTAGTTTTTGTAGGGCTGTTATGAACGGAGTCTAAACGGAATAGTCCCCATTTTTTGCCTTTTTCATTTTGTGAGTTGAGCATCATGACCGAAGAACCATTAAATACAATGTCATTAAATTCAAAACGACCTATGCTATCTGTTACGTCATCTAAGAGTATGGATTTGCCTTTATTCATTAAGACCATACTAACAGTGCTATTTCCCATTGGCTTTTCACCAAATAGCGTGCGCACAGATCCGGATATATTAATTCCTTTTTCGACTTTGTACGCCGGTGGTTTTTTGGATACCGGAAATTGCTTCCACAAAAAATTACGCCAACCATGGGTAAGTAACAACAAGTCGAGGTGCTCCAGTCTTTTGGGGTTGGAGTTGTTGAAGTAATAGCCGGGATTATAGACCTCGCCTTTAATGTCTGATGTCATGAGAAAATAGGAGCAAATGTTCATGTTACCATCATTATTGGTGCCATTGGCATCAACCGAAGCTAAAGAAAATCTAGCGGGTACGGGTTGTCCATCTTTGGTTTTAACTTTAAGGCTGAGTGTTACTTTTTCTTTTGGGCTGTATTGGCTTTTGTCCAGGTTTAGGGCAATATCAATTCCTTCTGGTTTGTTATTGTACACCAAACGTTCACAATGGGGTCGTGCGTGTTGATCGTAAAGGGTTATTTGGGCTATTCCTTCGGGAATTTCTTCTTCGGGAAACAAAAACGAAAGGCTCGTTTGAGCTAAAGGTTGTGCGCCTTCAAAGTAGGTAACACCCTTTGCTTTACAGGTAATGGTTACAGGGGCGTTGGAATCCCTTTGTAATGTGCTTTCATTTGTTTTGATGGTAATGATGCGCTTTCCTTTTACCATTCTGGAACTTAAAACATATCCCTGATGTTGTATAGGTGGTAGTTTCGCCTCTAGGGAACCTCCCTGGTCATCCAGAATTTCGGCTGTATATTGCTCGTCTTTTTTTGGAGTGAGCATAAATTTTCCCATGCCGTCGTGGACACTTTTAAATAGGGTTATCTCATTTTTTTGAGCATCTAAAACCCTGCCTTTTACGGCAACAGGGAGTCCCGTACTATCGGTGGCTTTAAAAGCGACTACACTCGAAACATCTGCTACCAGAGAACCGCCTTCAGGAAATAACTGGATGCTATGGTGTTTAATACCTGAAGTAATGTTGTTACTTATAGTTGTTTTTGAGTTTGAAGTAGCTGCATTATTATTAGCAACTGGGGTTACATCCTCCTTTTGTGTGATATCGATGATCTCAATAGTCTTATTAAAAATAAAACGGTCGTCAAAATTACGCATCCAGTTGGTATAGGCTCTTAATTGGTACTGACCGGCCGAGATCCCCAGGGAATCGGCAAGTTTAAAATCGCCGTGACCGAGGCCGTTTTCCAGTCGGGTTATATTGCGCGCTATTATTTTTGAATCAGGAGAGACTAGCTCAACATAGAGTGCGTTACTATGGTCGAATAGCACATTAGTATAGGCATATACTAAATAGGCCTTGTACCAAAGGGATTCGCCAATAGTATAACATGACCTGTCGGTATGAACGTAAACCTTTTCAATGTCTGGTATTGCAGAAGTATCTTCCGTTTGGGAATTTGCAGTATTTTGGGCACTTATGCGATATTGAATGAGAATGAGGAACAGACTTGATAATACGATTCTGTGCATATTGTTTTTGGGTTGATATTATATTGTTACGTTTTTGAATTTGTAATATGAGGTAGGTAGCATTTACATATTATGTTCCTTTAAAATACCGTTGAGTTCGTAAGTGAAGTTATGCATTGCAAAATTGTCATTTATAACATTTCCCTTTTTATCGATCACAACATATCTTGGAATACCATTGAACTTAAATAATTGACGTAAATAATTATATTTATCTAGCGGTAGCCTGTAGATGTTTTTAAGTTCTTGTTCTTTTACAAAATCGGTATATCTCCCAAGTGGTGATGACCTTTCGTCTGTTATAAAAACAAATTCGAAATCTTTATTTCCTTCGTACTTTTTACGGGTCTCTTTCATACGTTTAATGCCTGCAACGCATGGGCCGCATGAGGTAGCCCAAAAGTCTACAAATATAATTTTGCCTTTAAAAGGATCTATAATTTTCTTGAAAATATCTGATGCCTCTCCATCGGGTAAGGTGTAAGTGCTAGAGTTATTGTCAGGAAAAACCTTGTTGTAAATTCTATCACCTTCTTCTATCAAAAATGGGTGCTGTATTTGCGTTTTTAACTCATCCCAATATGTTGTTGCAGATGCTTTGTCAAATCTTTTAAGGTCGAAGTTCAGCGATCTTATTTTGGCAACTTCGTATACTAAATTATTTTGCAAAACAAGATCATGAGACAATATAGAATCTTTTGTTTTCCATTGTTCTAATGCGCTAACATGAGCTTTGTTTTTGTAAAGTGGTTTGATGTACTTCTCGCTATATAGTTTAATCTCTTCCTTATATTTCTCGTGTATTGCTGTTAGTATTTCCTTATTTTCTTCTAAGAATTTAGGTGTTGATTTTTTAGGGTCATTAACAATTACTTCATAAACTTCTTTTTCCGCTTGGGATAAGATGATCCCTTCTTCTTTAAAAAAATCTAAAATATTTTTCTTTGGTTTTGGGCGGATACTATTGGTTCTTTTATAAGATGCTGAGAAAGGTTCGCAATATTCAAAACGGTTAATGAAAGTTCCAAACTCATCAACAACCAAAAGACTTTGATCGTTTAAAGGTATGCTTTGTAAAAAATCATAATATTCATTTTTTACAGATGATTTTAAAGTATTGTTAGTGGTGTCTTTTCGCGCTTCATACTTTCTGTACATCTCAAAATCAAATAAGGCGGTAGCACTTTCCAATAGGATGGTGTTTTTTAAAAGAGAAGCAGCTTTGGACGTAATTGTTTCAACATGGGTTGTTTTAGCTTCAAAGTGTTTTTGAGGAGTTGTTGCCTGAGTATTAATGTAATTGTTTAATTGATCTAAATTCTCTTTTAGAATGGTTAGTTGTTCGTCTTTAAATTCTGTTGGCTTTAGTGTAGTTACTTTATTCATAAAATTATTATAATCTCTTCTTTTAAAATTAAAGCCCAGTAATTCAGTGTTAACATTAGCCAAGGCACCTTCATATTCAATACTTTTGAATTTATTTTGAATCGTGTTTAATCTATCTGTTTCCAAAAGCTCAAATATGTCTAGTGTTACAGCTAAAGTCTGTCCAGGTTCTATATAGAAAGGAATCCATTTGTTTTCAATAACAAATTTTGAATACAAGGGGGTCGTTAGGGGTAAATCGGCTTCAAACCGACCGTCTGAATGAATTTTCAAAACAATGGGAAAATCTTCTCTGGTTAAATCATTACCTAAATAGATGATGCCTGTTTTAAATCCCAGACTGGTATCATAACCTTTAAGGTATCCAATTAATTTGCCGTTGGCTCGGTTGAAAAAATGAGGGGAATTAAAGTCTTCAATGGGTTTGGTTGTTACCTTTTTCAATTCATTATGAATCCAATTCGATACTTCTTTAGGTGTTTCTGAAATTCCTTTTTTATTAGATAAGTAGCGTTTGCCATTAGCAGAGGTAACATATTCCTGAAAGTTATCAATTCTGGCATCAGGATAGTCCTTGTTAGCTTTATACAAATCACCCATTTTACCATTAAAACCAACTTGTAAATAATGTTCGGACCAGTTTTTAAAGTAGAACATCCAATAGCTTTTGTTGTTTCTTACAACGAAACGGTATTCATTATTACCATTGGATTTAAAAAGGACTGTTTCTATTATACTATAATTTTCATTCCTAAAAATAAACTGTCCATCGGAGACATCAAACTCTAAATTATTGTTGATGTCTGTGGTATACCATGCCTTTTTTATAGCCTCTTCAACTTCTGCAAATGTAGTACGCTTACTGTCCTTTGGTTTGTCTTGGGATACATAAATAAGTTTTGGCATGTTTCCTCTTTTCAATTGGATAGAATCTTTATTTATGACCTCCATTTCTCCTTTAAGATTATTTCCAAAAACATCTTTCGCAACAAAGCGATAGGACTTATCTTTTATTTTCTCTATTTCTTGGTACATAAAAGCACGGTAACCATACTCAATAAAATCCGGATGGATTAATACGCCATTATATTCTCCTTTTCCTGAATTGCTATACCATTCGCCACAGATGTTTTCAGGCAAGGATACCTTAGTCATTACAGGATTTTGGGTAAATCCAAGGTTTGCAAAAAGTGTAAAAAGTAATAGAGTGATTTTTTTTTGTGTCTGTTTCATTTTTTGATTGCTGTTTATTGATGATTTATAAGATATCTATAAAAAATGTCCCGGTATTAGGGCTACATACATATAATACAGTTGAAATTGATTGTAGTACTATTCGGATGTGTTGTTTTTTTAATATTTAAATGATTACAGTGTGTTTGTAGGTTAAGTATTAAAAGTGTTACACGCCATCCAACTTTTTATTTGGTTGCTATAGCTTCTGCCGCTTGTAATTGTCATAACAAATGAAGGTGAAAGTCACATTTTAAAGAACCATTTTTTTGTAAACTGCATATAGCACTTGTGAAACGCAAAAAGAAGTACACAAGGACAATTATTCTCTTATCTTTGTAACAATTATTTTACTCTTATGCATTTTATACCTGAAGCTTTAGACAATTATGTGGTAAACCATTCTGAGAATGAGCCCGAATTGTTACAACAACTTACCAGGGAGACCTACCAGAAGATTCTACAACCTCGTATGTTGAGCGGGCATTATCAGGGGCGTTTGCTGAGTATGATCTCTAAACTGGTTAACCCCAAGAATATACTAGAAATAGGTACCTATACAGGTTATTCGGCACTATGTCTGGCCGAGGGAATGCAGGATTCGGGGGTGTTACATACTATAGATGTAAATGAAGAATTGGTAGACTTTCAACGAAAGTATTTTGATAAATCGGATTATGGTCAACGCATTTTTCAGCATTTGGGAGATGCTTTACAGATTATACCAGAACTGGATGCTACATTCGATCTCGTCTTTATTGACGCCGATAAAGAGAATTATTCTAACTACTTTAATATGATTATAGACAAGCTTAATGTGGGTGGGATTATATTATCAGATAATGTCCTTTGGAGCGGTAAGGTTATTGAAGAGCTAAAAGCAGATGATACGTCTACAAAAGCCTTACTTGAGTACAATACCTTATTAAAGGAAGATACACGAGTAGAAACGGTGATGCTACCCATTCGTGATGGGTTGACCATTAGTAGGAAGTTGTAAAAAAACGAATTGATTAAAAACAAAAAATCCCGTAAACAGTAATGTTTCGGGATTTTTATGTGGTACCTCCAGGAATCGAACCAGGGACACAAGGATTTTCAGTCCTTTGCTCTACCAACTGAGCTAAGGTACCAGTTGCTAATTGCGGTTGCAAATATAAATTCATTTTTGCTTTCCGCCAAAACAAAATTACAAAAAAATACGTTTTTAATGGCGATTGTTTTGTAAGGTGCTAAAATGTAGGTTTTTAGTGTTTGAAAATAAGTTTAATCAAAAAGAATTCCTCGACGCTCAACGTCGGGGTTTCCGTTGAAATTGTCATTCCCGTTAAAAGGGAATCTAAATACAGAATTTCGGTTTTTGCCCTTGTGAGGTCAAAATGAAACAAGCTAAACCTGTACTGCAGTCGAAGTATACCCCTATGGCTCTGCCTCGGGGATAGTTCGTTTCAAGAAATTCTTTATTACTAGTAATTATTGTTAACGAGCACCAATTAAAAAGGGTCTTTTTGTAAGTAATACCAAATAATAAACTAAGCAAATGATACGTTTTGTAAATTTACAGCTTTTATAGGCTATGAATTTAGTAATTGATGTAGGGAATTCTTTTGTAAAACTTGCTATTTTTAATGATAATGACCTTATAGATAAGGTAATCGTCGCTGTTGAAGCTATTTTAGATCAGGTTGATGCCCTAAGATTAAAGTACAAAATAGAGAAAGCGATAATTTCATCTGTTGGAAAATTAAATGAGGATGTATCAGATTGTATTAGCAAAAGTTTTAATGTATTGATGTTGGGGGCAACAACGAAATTACCTTTTTTAAATTTATACAAAACGCCCAATACTTTGGGAATTGATAGAATAGCGTTGGTTAGTGCTGCAGTTAGTCAATTTCCTAACAAGAATACCTTAATTATCGATGCAGGTACTTGTGTTACTTACGATTTTATAACAGCAGATGCAAAGTATTTAGGAGGTGCTATCTCACCTGGCATTCGTATGCGCTACCAGTCCTTAAACGATTTAACAGCCAATCTACCTCTGTTAGAAACCGAAATGCCAGAAAATATTATTGGTAACACAACCAATAGTGCGATACATTCGGGTGTTGTTAACGGTATTTTAAGAGAAATAGATGGCCTTATAGGTGAATATCGCTTAAAATATTCAGATTTAACAGTTATTTTAACAGGGGGCGACGCTAATTTCTTGTCTAAACAATTAAAAAGTAGCATATTTGCCAACTCGAATTTCCTTTTACAGGGATTGAACTATATTTTAAAATTTAATTCAAACTAATGATAAAAAAACTTGTATTAGTTTTTATTGCAGTTTTAGCAATTCAAAGTTATGGTCAAGAGGGTACAGCCTCACCTTATTCGTTTTATGGTATAGGAAGCCTTAAGTTTAAAGGTACTGTAGAGAATAGAAGTATGGGGGGATTGAGTATTTATAACGATAGTATTCATATAAATTTACGAAACCCTGCTTCGTATGCTGGCGAGAATTTAATGCTTTTAAATAATGAATCACGTCCGGTTAAGTTTGCTGTAGGGGGAAGTTATTCCAGTTTAAATTTAAAAAGTGATTCAGGGAGTGATAAGGCAAATGCTACGACTTTCGACTATTTAGCCTTGTCAATCCCAATGGGGAAGTTTGGTTTTGGTTTTGGTCTATTGCCGTATACCTCTGTAGGCTATAAGTTAGAGTCTGTGGAGAATGATGCTATTACAAATAGATTTAGAGGAGAGGGCGGTGTTAATAAAGCGTATTTAGGACTTGGTTATATGTTAGCTAAAGGTTTAAGTATAGGTGTCGATGCGAACTATAACTTTGGGAACATGCAAAACAGTACCATAGAATTTGCTTACGATTCTGATGGTCAATTGGTACAATACCAATCTAGAGAAAGTAACAGATCAGATTTAAGCGGGTTGAGTTTTAATTTAGGAGTGTCTTATAAAACAATGCTAAGTAAAAAATTAGAGTTGGTTACTGGTGTTACTTATACGCCAGAAAGCAATTTAACTTCTCTGAACACAAGATCGTTTTCAACCATTGTTATTAATTCGAGCACCGGTCAGGAGATTCCGGTAAATACAATTGATGTGGATTTAGAGGCTATGGGCTTACAAGAAACCGAGCTGATAATGCCTTCTAAATTTTCGTTTGGGGCAGGAATTGGCCAGCCAAGAAAATGGTTTGTGGGTATAGAATCTGAATATCAAAAAACAAGTAATTTTTCGAACCCGTTGTATAGCAGTAGTACGACCCGATATGAAGATGCCTCGAAAATCTCTTTAGGAGGTTTTTATATTCCTCAATACAATGCCTTTAGCGGGTATTTTAAACGTGTAGTATACAGGGCCGGATTATACCATGAAAAAACGGGGCTGAATATAGATAATGAGTCAATTAACGAGTTTGGCATTACTTTTGGAGCAGGTTTACCAGTTGGGGGACTTTTCTCGAATGCCAATCTAGGTGTAGAAGTGGGTAAACGAGGAACTACTAACAGTAATTTAATACAAGAGAATTTTATAAACTTGCATA
The DNA here is from genome assembly GCF_039539345.1 of Snuella lapsa. Taxonomy (NCBI): domain Bacteria; kingdom Pseudomonadati; phylum Bacteroidota; class Flavobacteriia; order Flavobacteriales; family Flavobacteriaceae; genus Snuella; species Snuella lapsa. The sequence continues at coordinate 68,841 of NZ_BAABCY010000078.1, forward strand.
TAAGTTTATCGCTAAACGACCGATGGTTTCAAAAACGAAAATATGAGTAACCAAGCATAAAACTAAAATTATGAATACGAAAATTACATTATTATTAACACTGCTATTTATAGGGGGGAATTTAGGTTTTGCGCAACAGGATGAGGAGTGCATGAGTAAACTATCTATATTCCATGAGTATTGGAAAGCAAAAAATTATGAGGCTGCATATCAACCTTGGATGGATGTAAGAACCAAATGTCCAAGATTTAACATTGCTATTTATAGTGATGGCGAAGATATTTTAGAGCATAAAATCGAGAAGTCTACTGGGGCAGATAAAGTTGCTTACATAAATGATCTTCTGAAGCTTTGGGAACAACGAGCTGAAAATTTTGCGAGCAAAACGCCAAAAGGTGAATATGCTGCAAAAGGATGCCAGTTAATGTACGAGTATAGAAAAGAACTGGGCAAATCGAAAGAAGAATTATATCAGTGTTTTGATGCTGCTTACAATTTAGATAAAGGAACCTTTACAAACCCTAAAAGCTTGTATACTTATTTCTCTTTGATGGTGGATTTGTATGATGCAGGAAAGAAACCGGCCAAAGACTTGTTCAACAAGTATGATGATGTGGTAGAAAAGGTAGAGGAAGAAGTGAAAAACTATTCTGGAAGCCTTAATAAAATAATTGAAAAGGAAGAAGCTGGAACCGAACTAACCAAAAAAGAAGGAAAGTATAAAAAATATTACGAGAGCTATTTAAAGGCTTACGATCAAATTTCTGGAAGTATCGATAGCAAATTGGGTAACCGTGCTAATTGTGAAAACTTAATTCCGTTGTATCAAAAAGATTTTGAGGAGAATAAAGCCAATGCGGTTTGGTTGCAAAGAGCAGCAGGAAAGATGTCTGAAAAAGAATGTACAGACGATCCATTATTCTTTAAGTTGGTTAATGCCTATCATGAGTTGAGCCCTTCTGCCAATTCAGCTTATTACTTAGGAATCTTAAAAGATAAAGAAGGAAAACAAAATGAAGCGATTGCATTTTACCAACAAGCAATTGATTTAGAAACTGATTCGTTTAAGAAGTCGAAGCTTTTTAATAGAATAGGTTTAAAACTTAAAGCCAAAGGTCAGTATGCCAAGGCTAGAAATTACTTTAGAGAGGCATTAAAGGCAAACCCATCTAACGGACGTCCGTATTTGTCAATTGCAGCCATGTATGCAGCAAGCGCTAAAGATTGTGGTGATACGAACTTTAATAAAAGAGCCGTTTACTGGTTGGCAGCAGACGAAGCAGCCAAAGCAGGACGTGTAGATCCTACCCTTAAAAAGGCAGCAGCACAGTCGCAAGCAAGTTACAAAGCTAAAGCGCCAACAAAAGCAGAGATTTTTACCGAAGGCAATAGTGGAGAAACAATTAAAATTGGATGTTGGATTGGTGCTTCGGTTACAGTCCCTAAAATATAAATGAAACCACATTATATACATAGCATATTGAACATAGTCACAGTCATTACTGTGACTATGTTTTTTTCGTGTAATAATAATTTGAGTGATGTTAGCGGACTCGATATTTCAGAAAACGAACCTATAGGTGTTTCTTACAACACCAATACGGTTTATACAGACTCTGGAAAAGTAAAGGCCATTCTTATAAGCCCTAAAATATTGAACTATTCTAATCGGGATTTTCCTTTTTATGAATTCCCTGAAGGTGTTGTTTTAGATCTTTTTGATGACAATAATAAAAAAAGTGTGGTAGTGGCCGATTATGCAATTAATTATCTTAAGGCCGATTTGATCGATTTGCAGGGGAATGTTGTTATAGCTACCCAAGACAATGATACCTTGTATGCCGAACAGTTGTATTACTATCAAAAGAAAGAGTGGTTGTTTACCAATAAACCAGTAACATTTAGAACAGGCTTATATGTAATTAACGGTAATGGTTTTGATTCTAACTCAAAGTTAACTAATGCCGAAGTTTTGGAAATTAATGGGTTTGTTACACTGGACGAGTAGTTGAATAATTTATTTTCATACACTATAAATTTTTAAAAACATCTTTGTTAAAACCGAAAGGTGAATTTTAAACAATCTCTTTAAATTTACGTATCTTTACAGCATATAAAATGGAGTGTTAGCTCCTTTTTATTGAACGGTAAATATTATATAGATGAAGTATTCTAAGATTTTTCAGTATGCATATCTTGCCTTTGCAGCATTGTTCCTTTATGATGGCTTTACAAAGCTGAATGATGGCACACATGGAGCATATGTCTCCTTTGGATTGGCAGCTTTGGCTCTTTTTATGTACTTTTTTAGAAGGAAATTCCAAAAAAAATTCCAAAACAGAGACAAGTCTAAATAAATGAGCTTGGATATAGTTATCATTATTGTATCCTTGTTGCTTTCTGCCTTTTTTTCTGGAATGGAGATTGCCTATGTGTCTTCAAATAAAATCCATATAGAGATAGAGAAAAAGCAAGAAGGTATATTGGCAAAGGCATTGGCTAAACTAACGGCTAAGCCTTCAAAGTTTATTACCACTATGCTTATAGGTAATAATATAGCCTTAGTGATTTATGGGTTTTTTATGGGTGATTTACTGGTCAGCTGGTTTCAGTCCACGTTGCCCACACAATCGGGCTTTGTTAACTATATGCTTACCGATTTAAGCTTGCTGTCTCAAACAGTTATTTCAACAGTAGTCATTTTAATCACAGCCGAATTTTTGCCTAAGGTGTTTTTTCAAATATACTCCAACACGCTAATAAAGGCTCTGGCCATTCCTGCGTATGTGTTTTATGTGCTGTTTACTTTCATATCCGATTTTGTGATTTGGATTTCAGACAACGTGCTCCGTCTGTTTTTTAAAACAGAAGGTGATCAAATTCAAATGGCTTTTACAAAAGTAGAGTTGGGTAATTATATTAGTGAGCAAATGGAATCTGTTGAAGGACATGATGAGGTAGATAGTGAAATTCAGATTTTCCAAAATGCACTGGAGTTCTCCGAAGTAAAAGCACGTGAAGTCATGGTGCCCAGAACCGAAATTATAGCTGTCGATATAAAAGACTCTATAAAATCTTTAAACACATTGTTTACAGAATCGGGATGTTCTAAAATTTTGGTATATAAAGATACCATAGACGATATTTTGGGTTATGTGCATTCCTTCGAATTGTTTAAAAAACCAAAAACTATCAAAGAGATTATGCTTCCGGTAGAGTTTGTGCCCGAAACGGTACTCATAAAAGATGTACTTAGTGTACTAACAAAAAAGCGTAAGAGCATAGCGGTGGTTTTAGATGAGTATGGAGGTACTTCGGGTATTATGACGGTAGAGGATATTGTAGAAGAACTGTTTGGTGAGATTGAAGATGAACATGATACAGTTGTATTAACTGAGGAGCGAATCGATGAAGAAACCTATGTTTTTTCAGCTCGGTTAGAGGTGGATTACATTAACGAAACATATAAAATTAACCTGCCTGAGAGTGAGAACTACGAAACCCTTGGTGGATTGATTGTAAACCACACAGAAGAAATTCCACAACAAAACAAGGTTGTAAAAATAGGAGCATTTCAATTTACAATCTCAGAAGTATCAAATACTAAAATTGATCTGGTAGAACTTAAGCTGGTTGATGAAGGCTAATGTCGATAAGATTATTCTAATTAAAGCACCTTTCTGCTTTTATTATTAAATAGAAAATGGTATTTTCGCGCACGATATTTTTGTCGGTAATGTGTTTTTAAAGCAATAATCAGGCTTTAATTTAGTAAAAAAATAATTTAATAAGCTAAATCCTATTTATTTAGGGTTTGATAAAAAAATTAATAACAAATGGCAGTTTTAAATAAAATTAGACAACGTTCCTTATTTCTAATATTAATTATAGCGTTGGCTTTATTCTCTTTTGTATTAGCAGATTTATTTAAAAACAGTGACGCATTAAGTGCAAAGTCGCAAAATATTGTTGGTACCGTTGCAGGTAAAGATATTACGCGCGAAGACTTTTTACAAAAAGTAGAAGCAGCACAACAACAGGCAGGGCCAACGGCTACAAACACACAGGTTATGAACCGTGTTTGGGAGCAAGAAGTTAGACAGGCAATTATGCAATCACAATTTGACGAGTTGGGACTTTCTGTAGAAAAGGATCAAATGAGAGACCTGTTAAAAACAGCTTTAAGTACCAATCCTAATTTTCAAAACGAAGCAGGTTTGTTTGATGAAGCCAAGATGAACGAACATATTGCTACTTTAAAAGAAACCTCGCCAGGGGTATACCAGCAATGGATAAATTATGAAAACTCATTGGCTTCTGGAGCCTTACAGCAAAATTATTTTAACTTAGTTAAAGCTGGTTTGGCAGGTACACTTGCCGAAGGCGCGTTAGAACATCAATTGGAAGGTAATAACGTAGATGTTAAATTTGTGCAAATACCTTATTCATCTATTGCTGATAGTACAGTTACCGTATCAAAGTCGGATATTTCTAACTACATCAATAAAAACAAGAAACAGTTTAAAGTTGAAGCTTCAAGAGATATTAAGTATGTAGAGTTTAAGGAAGAAGCTACCGTAGCAGATGAGGAAGCTATCAAAGCAGATCTTCAAAATTTATTGAACAATAGGGAAGAGTACAATAAGACCACCAAAGCTACAGAAACAATAACAGGATTTTTAAATACAGAGGACAATGAAGCTTTTGTAAATTCAAATTCAGATATTAAGTTTGATAATCGTTTTGTGTTTAAATCAGGTTTACCTAGCACCGTAGCAGATAGTGTCTATAACTTGGAAGTAGGAGCTGTTTATGGACCATATAAGGATAATGGCTATTTTAAAATATCTAAAATGGTAGCCGTTAAGCAAATTCCAGATTCAGCCAAAGTAAGACACATTTTAATTCCTTTCATAGGTGCACGTAGTGCGGCTGCAGATGTAACACAAACAGAAGCGCAAGCTAAAGCAACTGCCGATAGTCTTTTAACAGTTCTTAAATCTAACCGATCTAAATTCCCGGAATTGGTAGAGGAATTCTCTTCAGATCAAGGTAGTGTGGCAAACGGTGGACGTTACGATTGGCATCCATACAACAGAATGGTACAAGAGTTTAATGACTTTGAGTTTGAAGGTAAGGTTGGAGATTTGGGTGTTGTAAAAACAATTTTTGGTTTCCACATTATAGAAATTGAAGGTCAAAACGATAAAAAGAAAGCAGTGCAAGTAGCAACCATTGCAAGAAAAATAGAACCTTCTGAAGCAACGATAGATAAGGTGTTTAGGGATGCTTCGAGTTTTGAGGTGGCAGTTGCAGAAAAAGATTATCAAGATGTTGCTACAGAAAGTAAGTATACGGTACGTCCTGTTAATGGTATTAAGGCATTGGATGAAAATATTCCAGGTATTGGAAACCAAAGACCAATTGTGCGTTGGGCGTTCGAATCTGATAGTGAAGTAGGAGCAGTAAAACGTTTTAATATCAATGGAGGCTATGCTATTGTACAATTAGTAGCTAAGCACGAAGCTGGATTAATGTCGGTAGAAGATGCAACAGCAACAGTATTACCAATCATTCGTAAAGAAAAGAAAGCTACACTTATTAAAGATCGTATATCCGCAACAACACTGGAAGATGTAGCATCTGCTGAAAGTGTAAGCGTAAGAACGGCATCGGCTATAAACATGAAAAACCCTACCATATCTGGAGCAGGAAGAGAGCCATTTATTGTAGGAACTGCTTTTGGACTAGGCGAAGGAGAAACATCTGGATTGTTGGAAGGTGCCAATGGTGTGTACATGATTCAGGTTACCAAAGTTACACCAGCAGTAGAGCTTGATAATTATCAGGCTGCAGCCAATAGAGTTGAACAGCAAAAGGTAAACGTTGTAAATACAAAACTATACAATGCGTTAAAAGAAGCCTCTGAAATTGAAGACAACAGAGCAAGGACGCAAATACAGTAATAGTTGTTTTTATTTCAAAAGAAATAATGAGCCTCTTAATTGAGGCTTTTTTTATGGTTTGAAATCAATTAAGGATCATCTCGTTGTAGCCTAAGAGTGTGTCAAAGCCCTTATTTTTAAAATAGTCATGAGGACGTGTGTTGGAAGTAACCAGAATGAAGTCGCCTCCCCAAGCACCAAGACTTTTTACGCTCCCTTCAAAATCCTTAAAGAAGCGTTCTTTTATAGGAGGAGTCTTTATAAGTTTAGAGATAATGGTTTCGTGTGCTGTTATGAGGTCTTCGAATTCTTCAAGTGAACGACATGAAATTAGTTGTGTGGTAATCGCATGGATTTCTGAAACTGCCGTAAGGGCGTTTCCTTTGTTTGCGTTGTAATGCCTAATCCCCTCACGGCTATTTTGTTTTTTATTCAAGTATACAAAGTATAAATGGTTTTTAAAAGGAGGATTAAAGTCAACCGTATTAACTAAGGGGGTGTTATTGCTTAGCTTGTACGTTATGGGCGTATTGTTTTGGGCACAGGCAATATCATAACCACTGCCACCAAATGTGTTTTCCAATAATGTATAAGCATTAACTTTAGCCCATTGGGCGATATTGTTTATTAGGGTTGATGAGGTGCCAAGTCCCCAGTTTTTAGGGAAGTTTAGTATGGTTTTAACCATAAAACCCGATTCGTGTTTTAGAAAATCAGGATTTAGAGCCTTAGCCGTATTTAAAATCTGTAACAACGTATGGCTCGTGTCATTAAGTATAGTAGAGTGTAGAGGTTTGTATGTAAAAGTATCCTCAAACCAAACTGTGCCATCTGCATCAATGCTTTTCCAAATAAGCTTCGGTTCATTTAGAGGAGTAATATTCAGCCATTGTCCGAATTTGGTAGGAACAGCAAGCGATAAAGCCCCGTCAAGAACAGTATATTCGCCTGTAAGCAGTAGTTTTCCATTGCTGTAATAGTTATCCATCCTTTATTTTTTTGCTCTTAACGCCTTTAAGGCTTCAACAACGGCACTATGTGATACTGTGTGGTTTTCGAAATGTTTTGTAAGACTAGTTTTTTCCTCTTCATTGGCTTCAAACTGATTTAGGATGTTCATTAAATGCATTTTCATATGGCCTTGCTGAATGCCTGTAGTTGTAAGAGATCGCAATGCAGCAAAATTTTGAGCCAGTCCTGCTACGGCTACCACTTGCATGAGTTCTTTAGCCGATGGATGGTGTAATAATTCCAATGCTAATTTTACTAACGGGTGTAATCCCGTAAGACCACCAACAGTGCCTAGAGCTAATGGAATTTCGATCCAAAACGTAAATATGCCGTCTTCAATTTTTGCATGTGTTAAACTGGAGTATTTTCCTTTTCTCGACGCATAGGCATGAACACAGGCTTCAATAGCTCTAAAATCATTTCCCGTAGCTAAAACTACGGCGTCAATGCCATTCATAATGCCTTTGTTATGGGTTACAGCACGATACGGTTCTATTTCCGCAATATTAACAGCTTGAACAAATTTTTGAGCAAATGCCTCCCCCGAAATGTTGCCATCTTTTAAATCTTCTACCTTACAGCTTACTTCAGCACGAACCAGGCATTCTGGAACATAATTAGACAAAATACTCATTACTATTTGAATATTTTTTTCCTCCTCCAAAAAACTGTCGAAAAGCAAGGCTTCTTTCTTAAAGGTCTTCGCAAACTGCTCCAAGCAAGAGTTAATAAAATTGGCGCCCATAGCATCCAGCGTTTCAAACGATGCATGTAGCTGGTAGTATCCTGGGATGTCTTGGGTTTTGTTACGTAATGCAATGTCCATAATGCCGCCACCGCGAGACACCATATTTTTGGTAATGGCTTTGGTGTCAGCAATAAGCTTAGGTTTTATTTGCTTGAAGAAGCTTTCCAGTCTGTTGGGATCGCCGTGGTATATAAAATGTACCTGTCCTATTTTGGTAGTAGACAGTACGGTTGTTTTAAAGCCACCCCTGTCTAACCAAAACTTAGCGGCCTTACTAGCAGCAGCAACTACCGAGCTTTCTTCAATTACCATTGGAATCGTGTACAACTTTCCGTTAATTGAAAAATTAGGAGCCACACCAAGTGGAAGGTAATAATTGCTTATGGTGTTTTCTATAAACTCATCGTGCAATTGTTGTATCTTCTCGTCGGTATTCCAATATTGTTTTAAAACACGTTTAGCAGCCTCAGAGTTCGAAAAATAGGTGTCAACAATCCAATCAATTTTCTTTGATTTGGATAGTTTTGAAAAGCCAGAAATGGATTTGCTCATAAAATGTTTTATTTTCAAAACAAAGATACTATATCTTGATATGAATATTTAATATTTCCTTTTGGGTATTTCGTTATTTAAGTGTTAATAATTAGGGTTTTTTATAGAATTTTTAGTAAACTTGACCCCGTTTTGAGAAATAAGCATTTTTTAATTTGAAATATCAAGAAATCTAAATGAAACGAGCATTAATAAATTTTAAAAATAGCATCAAAAAAGGGTATGTTTAAAATTTTTAATGAGAGAGCGAAGTGTTTGTGTACGTTCTCAATTTTATAATTAGTGTATAATCAAATAATTAACTAAAATTTAAACGTGTGAAATATCAAAAACTTTCACTTTTTGTTTGTCTCTTTTTTACTATAATTTTATTTGCTCAAGAAAAGGAAATCACCCTAGAATCAATTTGGAATGGCACCTTTAGAACGGAAGGAATGGATGTGTTACATTCCATGGCTAATGGTCAGCAATATTCTGTTCTTAATTTTGATAGAGTAACAAGAACTACATCCATAGATATTTACAACTATAAAACCTTAAAGAAGGTAAAAACGTTGGTTAGTTCAGGCGATATAGACGAACTAAAATATTTTACAAACTATACATTTAGTAATGATGAAAGTAAGGTTGTTTTAGCAACTAACGAAGAATCTATATACAGGCGGTCATCACTTGCCAACTACTATGTTTATAATGTTAAGGATAGGTCGGTGATAGCGATTTCAGACAAAAAAATACAAGAACCAACCTTCTCTCCAGACGGAACGAAAGTAGCTTATGGTTTAAACAATAATCTATTTGTTAAAGATTTGCAATCGGGCAAAACCACACAGATTACATTTGATGGAGAAAAAAATAAAATCATTAACGGGATAGCCGATTGGGTTTATGAAGAGGAATTTGCCATTGTGCGCACTTTCGAATGGAATATAAACAGTAATAAATTAGCTTTTTTGCGTTTTGATGAAACCGATGTTCCCGAATTTTCAATGGATATTTACGGTGAAGGATTGTACCCTAAGCAGCAGGTTTTTAAGTACCCTAAAGCAGGAGAAGCAAATGCTGTTGTGTCCCTCCATGTATATGACCTGGACACCAATAAGGCGCATGCGGTAAAGGTAGATAAACAATACAGTGATTTTTATATACCACGTATTAAATGGTCTAATAAGCCAGATGTTTTAAGCGCTCAATTTATGAACAGGCATCAAAACATATTGGATTTATGGATGGTAAATGTGACAACCAATACATCGCGTATTGTGGTTGCCGAAAAAGACCCAGCCTATGTTGATGTTACAGATAACCTCACATTTTTAAAAGACAATAGTTTTATTTGGACGAGTGAAAAAGACGGTTATAACCATATTTACCATTACTCCGAAGAGGGCGAACTAATAAACCAAGTCACTAAAGGAAATTGGGAAGTAACCAATTACTATGGATATGATGAGACAAACGGCAGAGTGTTTTATCAATCCGTAGAGAATGGATCTATTAATAGAGATGTCTATGCCGTAAAATTAAACGGACGGGATAAAACGAGGCTTACTAAAAGTGAAGGAACCAATAATGCAGCCTTTAGCGCCGATTTTTCATACTTTATCAATACGTTTTCTAGTGCAACAACACCGCCAGAGTATACACTAAACAGTGCAGCATCTGGTGATTTAATAAAAAGTATAAAAGATAATGACGTCCTGTCACAACAACTTTCAGAATATAAAACCTCCAAAAAAGAGTTTAGCACGATCCATGTTAATGGAAATGATCTGAACATGTGGATGATTAAACCATCTAATTTTGATACAACTAAGCAATACCCATTATTAATGTACCAATATTCAGGGCCTGGCTCGCAATCGGTAGCCAATAGGTGGAATGGAGCAAACGACTACTGGTACCAGCATTTAGCACAACAGGGTTATATTGTTGTATGTGTTGATGGAAGGGGGACCGGTTATAAAGGTGCTGCCTTTAAAAAAGTAACGCAGCTTCAATTAGGGAAGTATGAATTGGAAGATCAAATAGAAGCAGCCAAACAATTAGGGAATTTACCTTATATTGATGCCAGTCGTATAGGTATATGGGGGTGGAGCTTTGGAGGCTTTATGAGTAGTAATGCCCTATTTAAAGGGAATGACGTATTTAAAATGGCCATTGCCGTAGCACCTGTAACAAGTTGGCGGTTTTACGATTCTATTTATACCGAACGTTACATGACGACGCCACAAGAAAATACGGGAGGCTATGATGACAATTCACCTTTAAGTCATGTCGATAAACTAAAAGGAGATTTTTTGTTGGTGCACGGATCTGCTGACGATAATGTACATTTGCAAAATACCATGCGTTTAGTAGAAGCCCTGATTCAAGCAGATAAACCATTTGAATGGGCAGTATACCCAGATGATAATCATGGGATATATGGTGGCAATACGCGTTTGCATTTGTATAAAAAAATGACACGTTTTATCCATGAGAAACTTGGGGATAAACGTCAAGTTGAAGAAAGTAAGAAAGACAAAACAATAGAGATTAAAGGATAGAAACTAACTAATAATAGATTTATGACAAATTCGGCTACAATTAAACAAAAAGAACTATTTGGACATCCTGTAGGGTTGTATATTTTATTTTTAACCGAAATGTGGGAGCGCTTTTCGTATTATGGAATGCGGGCTATATTGGTGTTATATCTTGTCGCTGAAACTGCTGCTAATAATCCGGGCTTAGGATGGGCAAATGATAGTGCGATAGCACTTTATGGATGGTACACTATGTTTGTTTACGTAGCATCAATTCCCGGAGGGATTATTGCAGACAAGCTTTTAGGTCAGCGTAAATCGGTTTTCGTAGGTGGAATGTTGCTTGTTGCGGGACATAGTGTTTTGGCTATCGAGCAGATGTGGGCGTTTTATACAGGTTTGATCCTTATTGTAATGGGGGTAGGTATGCTTAAGCCTAATATTTCAACTATGGTTGGAGGTTTATATCCTAAAAATGAACAAAATAAGAGAGATATGGGGTTCTATATCTTTTATATGGGAATTAATTTAGGAGCTGCTACTGCCGCTATTATAGTGGGTTATGTAGGGCAAAATATAGGATGGCATTATGGTTTTGGCTTGGCGGGAATAGGTATGGCAATTGGGCAGCTAACATATTGGTTAGGGCAAAAACATATCAAACATGTGGGTAATTTGGTAGAAGATAATAGATCAGAAGAAGAGAAAAAGGAAAGCAAAAACCTATTCTTGTCTATTTTCAATCATACCAACTCAATCGTAGGTTTTACCCTAATGACTGTTTTAGGGCTTGTGGTTTGGTTTGGTTTAGGATCGTGGTCTTACGGAGTGTTAATCATTGCATTGGCTTTTGCTGTTGGTGTGGCTATTGTAGTTTATAATGACGGGAATAAAGTTGAAAAGGATCGTATCTTGGTTACTTATATATCTTTCTTGATCATTATCATATTTTGGGGGTCTTTTGAGCAAGCTGGTGGTTTGTTGAATATTTATGCGGACCAAAAAACAGATTTGAGGCTAGGAAGTTTTGATGTTCCAGCAAGTTGGTTTCAATCGGTTAACGCCATCTTCATCTTGATTTTTGCGACTATTGTTGGAAGTTTTTGGGTGTGGTGGAAAAATCGTAAAAAAGAATCCTCTTCTTTGTTCAAGATGGCCATAGGTGTTATTATTATGGGTTGGGGATTTTTCTTTATGTCCATAGCTAGTAATGAAGTAGGGTACGATGCAACAGGAGAAGTCATTCAAAAATCAGGAATGCAGTGGTTAGTTTTAGCGTATTTATTTCATACATTGGGAGAATTATGTGCATCGCCAGTAGCTTTGTCTTTTATAACAAAATTGGCGCCAGAACGTTGGATGGCGTTTATGATGGGAGCTTATTTTGCAGCTACAGGTTTAGGAAATAAAGTTGCAGGCCTTTTAGGAGAATCTGCTTCAGAGTTTGGAGAGTTTGCAATATTTACTGGTATTGCTGTTTTTTGTACAATTTTTGGAATCTTAGTTATACTAGTTTTGAAGCCTTTAAAACGATTAACACATGGGGCTGAAGAGCTTGAAGGGGGCAATAATAATGATGAAACTGAAGGTTTTGAATTGGCAGATACTAATGCTTAGTACAGGTTTAAAAAGAATAGATTAAATCAATATAAAGTTATAAATTATATAAGTTCGATGGAAGTAACAAAGTTTAAATTTGAAGGCTCAGAAATGAATCAAAAACTATTGATGGGTCACCCTAGTGGTTTGTTTGTTTTGTTTTTTACCGAGATGTGGGAACGTTTTTCCTATTATGGAATGAGAGCCTTATTGGTTTTGTTTTTAACATCTGCCTTAATTGATGGAGGCTGGGCTTGGTCAAGAGAAGATGCTTTAGGTCTTTATGGAACTTATACCATGCTTGTTTATTTTTCGCCAATACTTGGTGGTTTTATTGCAGATAAATATTTAGGTTATAGGATGGCGGTAGCTATTGGTGCATTAATAATGACCTTAGGGCATGCATCTATGGCTTTAGACACTCCTTGGAGCTTATATTTGGGAATTGCGTTTTTGGTGGCAGGTAATGGCTTGTTTAAGCCCAATATTACATCGATTATTAATGGAGTTTACTTAAACGCTCAGGATAAAAAAGATGGTGCTTTTACCATTTTTTATATGGGGGTCAATGCAGGCGCATTTTTAGGAATTATGCTATGTGGGTATATTGGAGAAACTATTGGTTGGCATTGGGGCTTTGGTTTGGCTGGTATTTTTATGTTTTTGGGAATGTTACAGTTTTGGTTTGCCCAAGGCATCTTTGGCAATGTGGGCTTGGCGCCTTCAAAAACAACGGATTTGTCTGATGCAGTAGAAAATATAACCAACCAAACAAAAGAAGAAGTGCCAACTAAAGTACAGCGTGATAGGTACATTGTTGTTGGGATTTTGGCAATATTTACCATATTTTTTTGGGCAGCTTTTGAACAAGCTGGAGGTTCAATGACCATTTTTGCAAAAGATTATACCAATAGAGTTTTGGAGGGCAGTTCAGCTTTTATTTTTAGACTGTCTAATACATTGCTTACGGTTGTTCCTTTAATGATTATTACTTATGTGTTACTAAAGTTGTTTAGAATTACTTTTAAAAAATATGCTTTATCAAATGCATTTTTAGGTTTTAGTTTTCTTATTATTTGGGGAATCGTTTTATGGATGTTATATACACAATTTAATGAAGAGTCTACCGAGATTCCTGCATCTTGGTTTGGAATATTGAATTCATTTTACATTATTGCTTTTGCTCCATTATTCTCTAAAATCTGGGAGAGCAAATTTAATCCTCCAGCAACAGTGAAATTTGGGATAGGCTTAATTTTATTGGGGCTTGGATTCGGAATATTAGCTTATGGATCTACAAACATTCTTCCAGGGGCAAAAACGGCATCGGTAAGTATTGTGTGGCTTATTTTGGCTTATTTGTTCCATACCTTAGGAGAACTTAGTTTATCGCCTGTAGGATTATCTTATGTGTCTAAATTAGTGCCAGCTACTAAAATCGGAATGATGTTTGGACTTTGGTATATTGCCATTGGACTTGGTAATAAAGCAGCTGGGTCAATGGGAGGGATGATCGATTCGATTACGGCCGAATACTCAATGACGACCTTCTTTTTAATTTTTACATTGGTGCCCATTATAGCAGGGCTTATTGTTATTGGTTTAACACCATTTGTGAAAAAGCTAATGCATGGCGTGCGTTAATCGATAAAATCGTTAAAATAAACTCAAAAAGCCCCTGTTTAGGGGCTTTTTTTGTAAGTTAGGAGCGAACTTTGCAACATAAGAGTGTAATAAAGTTAGTTTAAAATATAACATGAAAAAAGTCTTACTTGCGCTGTTGTTAATCGCTTTTGTATCAATTACAAGTTTTTCCCAAGAATTAACTTGGCATACGGATATGAAAAAAGCGTCCGATATAGCTATAAAAGAGAATAAACCCGTATTAATGTTCTTTACGGGGTCCGATTGGTGTGGGTGGTGTAAAAAACTCCAAAAAGAAGTTTTTCAAACGCAAGACTTTGAAATTTGGGCTAAGAACAATGTGGTTTTAATGGAATTGGATTTTCCAAGACGAGCAGATCAAGAGCAATCGGTTAAGGTTCAAAATTACCAACTGCAGAAAATTTTTAATGTAAGGGGGTATCCGACTGTCTTTTTTGTTAATCCAGAAAAGAAACCAGATGGAAAAATGAATTTGAATAGTTTAGGAAAAACTGGATTTGTGCGAGGTGGCGCGCAACAATGGTTAGCAGTAGCAAATAATATTATAAAAAAATAGCAATGATGAAACGAATAGGATGTACACTTATTTTGACTTTGTTGACTTCGGTTACAGTCATATCGCAGGAAATTAATTGGGTAACACTTCAGGAAGCTGTAGTATTACAGAAGAAAAACCCTAAAAAAATAATGATAGATATGTACACCAATTGGTGTGGCCCCTGTAAGATGCTAGATAAAAATACGTTTCAAAATAAAGACGTAGCCGATTATGTAAACAAGCATTATTATGCTGTAAAGTTTAACGCAGAAGGAAATGAAGAGGTTGATTTTAAAGACAGAACGTTTAAAAACCCAGGATATAATCCCGATAATGCCAACAGGCGAAACTCACCGCATGAGCTGTCCCGTTACTTTCAGATTACGGCATATCCAACTATTGTATTTTTAGATGAGAAAGGCGATATGATAGCTCCTATAAAAGGGTATAAAAAGCCGCAAGATTTAGAGTTGTACTTAAAGCTGTTTAAAGCAGATGCCCATAAAGACATGGATACTCAGGAGAAGTTTAATGCTTATTACAAAGCATTTAAACCTGAGTTTCAGGGGTAATACCTAATAGTTTATAATAAAAGCTCCCTTTTTACTGGTATTGTGAAAAGGGAGCTTCCGTTTTTTACATATACTTTCCCAGTAGGTTGTGTACGATTTATAATTACTGCCATCTGCAATAATGTGTTTAGGGTTTAAGGAGTCGATTAAACGGTTCAAATTTAATTGCGGAGATTGTCGTAACAACACATAATCTGGTTTGAAGGATTTTATATTGTAAATACCTAAACTGTCGATAACCAATAATGTTTTGTTGTTCAGGATATAAACAGGTTGCAGACTGTCAGTTTCAAATTCACTAATATGATTTCCTGTTGTGTAGTCTGTAATAGGTTTTATGGAAGATGAAGGTGCGTTCTTAAGATCATGAGCAATAATGGTTTTGCTTTTTAGTGTGTTTGCTAGTAAGGTTTGTCGGTTTTTATGGAATATAACAAGTTGATGCTTCGGTTTGTTGTATGTGGTATAAATATAGGATAATTGAAAGCAAGCAATAGCGGTTAATACCCAAACAAAACGCTTATACGTTCTTTTGTAAAAACTGTTTATTAATGTAATTAGTAAAAAGTAGGCACAGATCAGGAATAGAAAATTAAATGCAATTGACTTAATTAAAAAAGCTTCTTGTTGCGATAAAAGCTTAACAAAACGATTCATTAACTCTATCAAGTTGCCAAATAGAGAAGCATAAAATTGAGGAAGTAGGTTTAATAAAGCCAGGGCAATGAGAAGTATGCCCAAACCAAGTATAATACCTAATAAAGGAACAATAACTAAGTTTGATACAAAGAATAGACTTGGAAACTGGTGAAAGTAAAATAAACTAAGCGGCAAGATGCCTAACTGAGCCGATAGAGTTATGCTTAAAGTATGCCATAATGTGTCAATGGGCCTGTACCGTGGTTGCCAAAGTTTATATAGGAGCGGGTCGATACTTACAATGGCAAAAACAGCTAAATAACTTAGCTGGAAACCTACATCAAACAAGAACAAGGGCTTTATAAGTAGGATGATGAACATGCTTATTGCTAGTGTATTAAATATATTGGTAGGCCTTTTAAGGTTTATGGCAATAGCAACAATGCTAAACATGGTTACAGCTCTGGTTACAGAAGCAGATAGCCCTGCTATAGTAGCAAAACACCATAATATGCTAACAAGGATGATAGTCTTCACTAATTTACCGTGTTTAAAGCTTTCCAATGGTTTTAAGAGGTAGCTGAGAATTAACAAAATAATGCCTACATGCAAACCAGAAACAGCTAAAATATGTATAGCCCCAGCATTAACATAGTTGGAGTAAATGGAGTCGCTAATATCTTGGCGTTGCCCTAAAAGGAAGGCATTGATAATTGCCAGTACATCTGGTTTAAAGTGATATGCTTTAAGCTTTGAATTAATATGATCCCTAATGTAGTTAGCCATTCCTAATAATGTATGCGGTTTGGAACTGATAGGTAAAAGCCGTTTTTTATTGGTAACGATTTGGTGGTAGATGGATTTCTTTTTTAAAAAAGATTTATAGTTAAATTGGTGTGGGTTTAGAGGTTCAGGAATGGCTTTAAAGAGGGTTTTGCAAATAAGAATATCGTCTACTTTGAGTTGACTGAAGGTAGAGTCTTTTTCAACATTTAAAAGCGATCTGCCATTTACCTTGGAGGAGTCAATCGTTAAAATATCTACAATATATTTTTCATGGTAATTTGTTGGTTTAAGGGTTTCTCGAACCTTAAAGGTGATGGTTTTAAGTGAATCCTCTTTAGCTCTAATGTATTTTGAGTAGTGGTTGGCGTTAAATTGAGGATTGTTAAGGTTTACTATTAGTGTACCTATTGCCACCATAAGCAAAAAGCAGGTGAGACCAAAGCTGATGGTTTTGGTAAACCGATTTTTGGTAAAAAAATATATAATGGTGAGTATTCCCAATAACGTGAGGGAAATCAATAAACTTATTGCAATGGGAGGGGTGTATGCATAGCCAATAAGGATGCCTGTAATGAGGCAACATGTTAACTTAATTATTGTGAAGTTAAGTAAATTCATACATCTGCAAGATAAAAAATATCTTACAAAACTCTGCGTGCTTCAACAAATGATGTTTTCCAGTAATTTTCAGTTAAGGACGAAACAATAACGCCTTTTCGAGTTGTAGCATGAATAAACTTAATGATTTTGTTGGTTGAAGTTATTACCAAACCCACATGGTTAATGGTATTTCTTCTGTTTTGGGTTTTAAAGAATAACAAGTCTCCGTTTTTAACCTTGTTTAAAGGAACTTTATGGCCTTTTTTAGCCATGTCACGTGAAATTCTCGGAAGCAGAATGTTGAAAGTCCTAAAAGATTCAAATACCAGTCCAGAACAATCCATACCATTCTCTGTGGTGCCTCCCCATTTATACCGTACCCCTTCAAATTGTTTAGCATAGCTAATAATGGTTTCAGCTTTTGAGGTAGCTGTGTTTATTTTTGAAGGATCTAAAGAGTCAGTTTTGTTGTTGGTAGATGTTTGGTCTATAGCCGAAGGCTCAATAATTATCTTTGATGCAGTTTTCTTTGAGTGTTTTGATTGTTTGCTGGATTTACAGCTACCTGTAAATAAAGTAATAAACGCTATGAAAATAAGCCTCTTCATTAAATTTAAACAGGTGTATTAAGCGCATTAAAAATTAATTCAGCAGCTTTTTTACTGGCACCTTTACCTCCTAACACTTTTTCCAATTCGTAATAGTCTAAAAATATTTTAGAACGCACAGTTGGATCTAAAATACGATCCATTTCTTTCTTCAGTCTTTTTTTGTTAAAATCATTTTGGATAAGTTCAGTAACAACTTCTTTATCCATGATTAAATTAACCAATGATATAAATTTTAAAGTAATGATTCTTTTGGCAATGTGATAAGAAAGCCAGCTACCTTTGTAACAGACAACTTGGGGTACTTTAAATAAAGCCGTTTCTAGTGTGGCAGTTCCCGAAGTTACAATTGCTGCATATGAAATACTTAAAAGGTCGTAGGTTTTATTTGTAACAAAACCAATATTAGATTTAGATATAAAGGTTTTGTAAAATTCGAAATCTTGACTAGGTGCACCTGCTATTACAAATTGGTAATCTTTGTAGTCATCTGCCAGGCTTAGCATTAGCGAGAGTGTTTTCGTAATTTCCTGTTTCCTGCTACCGGGTAAAAGGGCGATAACGGGCTTGTCGTTAAGTAAATGCTTTGTTCTAAATTCGAATTCATCAATTTGAACCCTATCTGAAATGGCATCTATTAATGGGTGGCCTACAAAGTTAACATCGTATTGGAACTGTTCTTTATAAAATGCCTTCTCAAAAGGGAGTATAACATACATGGCATCAATATCTCTTTTAATGGCATGTACACGATTGGCTCTCGAAGCCCAAACTTGTGGAGAAATATAATAGTTGGTTTTAAACCCTTTTGCCTTGGCCCATTTAGCTATGCGTAAGTTAAAACCCGAATTGTCTATGAATATAATAACGTCGGGATTAAACGATTCAATGTCATGCTTACACAAAGAAATATCCTTAAAAATCTTAGATAAATTTTTAATGACTTCTGCAAATCCCATAAAAGACCGCTCTTTGTAATGTTTTATCAAAGTGCCACCAACAGCTTGCATTAAGTCACCTCCCCAAAAGCGAAAGTTAGCATCAACATCTTGTTTTGATAATGCTTTCATTAAATTGGAACCATGTAAATCGCCCGATGCTTCGCCAGCTATAATGTAGTACTTCATTAAAATAACTTAAATAAGTTTAAAAACAAAGGTGAAAACAGCAATAAATACCGTAATTAGAAGAACGCCCCTAGCACGGTAATCCTGTTTCTTTTTTATAAATATAAAAAATACAATCAGATTTAAAATGGCGCCTAAGCTAATAAGTTTACCTAGGAATCCTTGAGCTGCTGCAGCTTTGATTACAGTTATAAAATCATCGTCATTCCCTAATACGGTTGCTGTCAATAGGAGTCCGATGGCATTAGCGATCAAACCAACAATAATTCCTATAAAGATGTCTCTTTTTTTAAGCATTTAGATTCCAGTTGTTTAAATTTTGAATATAATAATGAGCGGTTAAGTCGAATTGTGTCGGAACTACAGAAACATAGCCGTTTTCTAAGGCCCACTCGTCTGTGTCTTCTCCATGATCTAAGTTGACAAATTTTCCAGTAAGCCAGTAATAGTCTTTGCCCTGTGGATTTTTACGTTTGTCGAATTCTTCAACCCAATTGGCCTTAGCTTGTCTACATACTTTAATGCCTTTTATATTATGACCGGAAATATTAGGGATGTTAACATTTAAAATTATGCCTTCTGGCAAACCGTTTTTTAATACCTCTTCAGTTATTTTTTTTACATAAGGCTTACACGCTTCAAAATCGGCATGCCATTTATAGTCGAGTAATGAAAAGCCAATAGCAGGGATGCCTTCAATACCAGCTTCTATAGCAGCACTCATAGTTCCAGAATAAATAACATTTATAGACGAGTTGGAACCATGGTTAATGCCCGATACGCATAAGTCGGGTTTGCGATCCAGTATTTCCCGTATAGCCAATTTAACGCAATCGGCAGGCGTTCCAGAACAACTGTATTCGGGTTGCGAATTATTACCAAGTTTAACCTGTCTAACATATAGTGTAGAATCCAGTGTAATAGCATGTCCCATACCACTTTGTGGGCTGTCGGGAGCTACCACTACCACATCACCAATGGTATTCATAATGGTAATAAGCATTCGTATTCCTGGGGCATTGATGCCATCGTCGTTGGTAATTAATATAAGCGGTCTTTTTGTCATATATATCCTTAAAATACAGCGTTGCTAAAATACATAATTTCCTTTGTAAACACCCTATTTCTTTGGTTTAACAAAAAATTAGGTGGACAAATCTTTATTGGCATGGATTTTTCTTTATTTTAGTAGAAAAATAAATTGAAGGTTTTAGGGCGTGAAGTAATATTGAAAAGTTTTACGGCCTAAATATGATAAAGAAATTAAGAGATGAAGAAAATTATGAAAAGGAATTATAAGGTATTACTGTTGGTTTTTCTATTGGCATTTGCCTCATGTAGCTTTACGACCAAGACATTTAGCGACCCAGATAAAGATAAGTTGCTAATGCAAGTGATTACATTTGTTTTACAACAAGGACATTTTGATCCAATTGAGATTAACGATGGTTTTTCTGCCGACTTTTTTCAAGATTATATTGAGATTACCGATCCAGCTAAACGTTATTTTTATAAATCAGATATAGAAGAATTCGAAACGTTTAAATTAGATATTGATGACCAAATAAAGGTTGCGGATATTTCATTTTTTAACTTGGTAAATTCTAGATTATTACAACGTATAGAAGAAATAAAGGGAATATACAAAGAAGTGCTGTCAAAGCCTTTTGACTATTCTATTGATGAAACCTTCGATACCAATTATGAAAACAGCGATTTTGTTAAGAATAAAAAAGAAATGAAAGAACGTTGGAGAAAACAACTTAAGTTTTCTACTCTTTCGTATTATGACGATATATATAATCAAGAAACCCAAGCGAAGGAAAAAGATGCTTCCCATGTTATGAAAACAGAAGCTGAAATAGAAAAAGAAGCAAGGGAAGCTACATTAAAATCCATAGACGTTTACTTTAATGATAATATTGATGATTTACAAAGAGAAGACTGGTTTGCTGTTTATGTGAATACTATTGTGGAGGAGTTCGATCCGCATACCTATTACTTAGCACCAAGAGGTAAGGAAGATTTCGATATTCGAATGAAAGGAAAGCTTGAGGGGATTGGAGCAAGGCTGCAAAAACGAATGGATTATATAAAAGTAGTAGAATTGATTTCTGGCGGGCCTGCTTGGAGAGGTAGAGAGTTAGAAGTTGAAGATGTAATATTGAAGGTAAAGCAAGAAGATGAGGAATTTCCTGTAAACATCGTAGGGATGCGAATTAATGATGCTATTAAGTATATTAAAGGACCTAAAGGAACCAAGGTAACCTTAACAGTGAAAAAAGTTGATGGTACCATAAAAGATATTACCATTACCAGGGATGTGGTGGAAATTATGGAAACCTATGCAAAATCTTCGGTTGTTAAAAAGGAAGGAAAAACATTCGGGGTTATTAACTTGCCAGCATTTTATGTAGACTTTCAAGATTACAAGAAATTGAATGCAGCCAAAGATGTAAAGGAAGAGATTGAACGTTTAAAAGCCGAAGGAATGGAGGGCTTGGTGTTGGATTTACGTAATAATGGCGGTGGATCTTTGCCTGCTGTTGTAGATATGGCAGGTTTGTTTATTAAAGAAGGGCCAGTAGTGCAGGTGCGTAGTACCGGTAGTGCTAAAGAGGTCTTGAAAGACAGGGATAAATCCATAGCTTGGGATGGGCCTTTAGTTATTTTAGTTAATGAAATTTCTGCTTCAGCTTCAGAAATTATGGCAGCAGCTATGCAAGATTATAAGCGTGCTATAGTTATTGGAAGTAAGCAAACATATGGAAAAGGAACTGTACAAAATGTTATTAACCTCAATAATATGCTTCGAAATAATACTAGTGGAGATTTGGGAGCTTTGGCTTTAACCACTCAAAAGTATTACCGAATAAGTGGAGGATCTGTGCAGTTAGAAGGCGTTAAAAGTGATGTTAAAGTGCCAGGGCGATTTAGTTTTATAGAAGTAGGAGAGAAGGATAAAGATAATCCCCTGCCTTGGGATGAGATCGATGCAGCCGATTTTTCACCTTGGGAAAATTATTTCGATTATGAGAATACCATTAGTAAAAGTAAGGATAGAATGGGGCATAACGAACAGTTGAAACTTATTGAAGAAAATGCTAAATGGGTAAAAAGTAAAATAGATGAAACGGTTTTTTCTTTAAACTATAAAAAGTATAAATCCGATATAGAATTAAGTGAACAAGAAGCCAAGCGGTTTGATGCTATCGCAGATTATAAGACCAACTTAACGTTCGACTCAACAAGTTATGAAAAGTCTCTTTTTGAAAAGGATACTACCGATTTAAAGGAAAAACGAAACCGTTGGCACGAGAGCTTAAGTCGAGATGTGTACATAGAAGAAGCTTTAAATGTGTTGACAGATTTAAAAATGTCTTATGCGGTAAAAAAAGTAGCGACTATAAAAGAATAAGTCTGTAATGGTTCAAAAATCCAATTCGCTAAAACATTTAGCGCTCCAAAAGTTTAAAAAGAACTTTTGGGGCGTTTTTAGTTTCTGTTTTATTGTGTTGGTTGGTTTGGTTGCTATATTCGCTTATGTTATATCACCTGATAATTCGAGGTATGCTAATCAAATGCATTTGACTATTCACTCAAAACCACCGGGGTTTAAAGTTAGTATGCTTGTAATGCCATCGCAGTTGAATGTAAAACAAAGTGGTTTTAATAAGTTGTTTTTTGGTGATATTAATACTGCTACAGAAATCCCAATTTCAGAATTTACTATAAAGGAGAATATGCTGGCCTATACAGAGTATGCTTCAGATGGCTTGGAAGGACAACAGAAGATGATTGACTTGTCCGATTTTAAGGATTATAATACGACCGATCTTGTTAAAGAAAGAACCTTTTATTTTGGGACAGATAAGTATGGGAGGGATATGCTGAGTCGCGTGATGGTAGGGACGCGTATCTCTTTTTTTATAGGCTTTGTTGCGGTTTTTATATCGCTTGTAATTGGCGTGTTTATGGGGAGCGTAGCAGGTTATTTTGGAGGGAAAATCGATGCTCTTGTTATGTGGATTATAAATGTAACCTGGTCTATACCTACGCTGTTACTTGTTATAGCTATAACCTTGGCTTTAGGAAAAGGATTTTGGCAAGTCTTTATTGCTGTTGGTTTAACTATGTGGGTGGAGGTTGCTAGAGTGGTGCGTGGTCAAATAATAAGTGTTAAGGAAATGCAATATGTAACAGCGGCTAGGGCTTTGGGCTTTGGAGATTTTCGGATAATTACCAAGCATATTTTGCCAAATATCATGGCTCCCGTTATTGTTATATCGGCAGCTAATTTTGCAGCAGCCATCTTAATAGAAAGTGGGCTTAGTTTTTTGGGGATTGGAGCACAGCCGCCGATGGCTAGTTGGGGTGCAATGATAAAAGATCATTATAATTACATTATACTAGGGAAACCTTATTTGGCGCTAATACCAGGGTTTTGTATTATGGGCATTGTAATGGCTTTTATGCTGGTTGGAAATGCCTTGCGGGATGCTTTTGATGTGAAAAGCTAAAAAGCGGTTGGTGTTTTTTTAATTCGAACTCGAGTTTATATTGGTATTTAAATTGTCTATATAATGTAATACTTCTTCCTTTCCTGTGTTTTTAGAAGAAGATGTGATAAAATGATTAGGCATTTCTTCCCAAGTCTCTAAAAGAATATTCTTGTAAGCTTCAATGTGGTTGTTAATGGCATTGGGTTTTAGTTTGTCGGCTTTAGTGAATATGATGCTAAAAGGAATGCCATTTTCGCCTAGCCACTGCATAAATTCGAGATCAATGGGTTGAGGAGTGTGTCTAATATCTACCAAAACAAAAGCTGTTACCAATTGTTGTCGAAAACTAAAATATTGCGTTATGAACTTTTGAAAGGTCTTTTTGGAGCTTTTGGAAACCCGAGCGTACCCATAGCCAGGTAAATCGACTAAGTGCCAGTTCTTGTTGATCAAAAAATGATTAATAAGCTGTGTTTTTCCTGGTCTGCCCGATGTTTTTGCTAAACTTTTTCTGTTGGTTAGCATATTGATTAGCGACGATTTGCCAACATTACTACGGCCAATAAAGGCATATTCAGGTAATGTGCCCTTGGGGCATTTGGCAACATCGGAATTGCTCATTACAAATTCAGCAGATTTAATAAGCATTTATTTGTAGCTTTTGATTAAAGTTTATAAGCCTTTTTCTTTTAACCACGCATCCATAATAGTGTTGAATGTCTCAGGATGTTCCATCATGGCAGCATGCCCACATTTGTCTATCCAATACAAATCGGAATTGGGCAGTAGGCTATTAAATTCTTCTGCGACTTCAGGAGGAGTAACAGTGTCGTTTTTTCCCCAAATAATACATGTTGGTAAATGCATATTAGGCAAATCTTTAGCCATATTGTGTCTTATGGCACTTTTTGCAATAGCTAGTGTTTTTATGAGTTTGTTTCGATCATTAACAGTTGTGTAAACTTCGTCAACAATTTCCTTGGTGGCGACCTCAGGATCATAAAACACCTCTTGAGCCTTCTTTTTAATGACTTCGTAATCACTACGCTTGGTGTAACCGCCTCCCATGGCACTTTCATAAAGGCCAGAACTTCCGGTTATAATCAGAGCCTTGACTTTTTCAGGGAAGAGTTTGGTGTGGTATAGGCCTATGTGGCCGCCCAATGAATTGCCTAATAGAATAACATCTTTAAAACCTTTAAACTCAATAAAATCGTATAAGTATTTAGCGAAACTTTTTACATTGGTTTTAAGCAGTGACATAGAGTAGATAGGTAACTCTGGAATTATGATTTTATATCCTTTAGTGCTGAAAAAATTTAAAACAGAATCAAAATTGCTCAACCCACCCATAAGGCCATGTAGTACTATAATTGGCGTACCTTCTCCGGCTTCTACATAACTATAAATTCCTTCTTTTTTTAATCTGTCTGTCATTAATAAGTTGATCATTGCATTAAAAACAAATATAGTTATTTCATTGATATTTCAACTACTTTAATTCAATCTGTAAAAATATTTGCTTTAAAAAATAATGTTAATAAGTATGGTTTCTAATGAGAGTTGGTGTAACCTGTTGATAATTAACAGGTGTAGTGTTTGTAAGGGATGTAAAACGAGGTGGATGCGTATTTGGTCGAAAAATTATCAACAAAGTGGTAGAATGTGGTAAAATGTGGTAAATTTTTCAATATATTTGAAAAACTAACACAATAGCTTTAACCAATCGCATTGGATTCATTAATAGGGACATACGAATGTAAGGTAGATGCAAAAGGCAGACTTATGATGCCTGTTGCGCTTAAAAAGCAACTGTCTCCAGTGTTGGGGGAAGGTTTTGTGTTGCGTCGTTCGGTCTTTCAAAAATGTTTGGAATTGTACCCTATGGCGGAATGGCAGGTGCTAATGCAAAAAATCAACAAGTTAAATAAGTTTAAGAAAAAGAATAACGATTTTATTCGTCGCTTTACGGCGGGAGTTAAAATGGTTGAGGTGGATGTTAATGGGCGCTTGTTGATACCTAAGGATTTGACTGTCTTTGCAAATATTTCTAAGAATATAGTAGTTGCTTCGGCTATTAACATTGTTGAAATATGGGATAAGGACTTGTATGAGCAGGCTATTGACGATGCAGCTGATGACTTTGCGGAATTGGCAGAAGAAGTAATGGGACAAGATGACGATGATTATGGAATATCATAACCCGGTATTATTGAAAGAAACCGTTGATGGACTGGCTGTGAAGCCAGGAGGGACGTATGTTGATGTGACTTTTGGAGGAGGAGGGCATAGTAGGGAGATATTAAGTCGTTTGGGAGAAGGAGGGCGTTTGTTTGCTTTTGATCAAGATCAGGATGCTTTAAAAAATGCTATTGATGACAGTCGGTTTGTGCTGATTAATGAAAACTTTAGGTATCTAAAACGTTTTTTGAGGTTTTATGGCGTGAAGGAGGTGGATGGTGTTTTGGCAGATTTCGGTGTGTCATCGCATCAGTTTGATGTTGCAGAACGCGGTTTCTCAACACGGTTTGAGGCTAATTTGGATATGCGAATGAATCAGCAAAATGAGTTGTCGGCTTTTCATGTGGTCAATGAATATGAAGAAGAGCAGTTAAGGCAGGTGTTTTTGCAATATGGTGAGTTGAGGGCAGCGCCAGCAATGGCAAGGATGATTGTTGCGCATCGAGAGCAAGAGCCAATTGTAACCAGTGAGCAGTTAAAAGCGGTGTTGAAAAAGTTTTTGCCGCCACGATATGAAAACAAAGTGTTGGCGCAAATTTATCAAGCGATCCGTATTGAGGTGAATCAGGAGATTCAGGTTTTAAAAGAGTTTTTAGAACAAACGCCAGAGGTGCTGAAGGTAGGAGGAAGACTGAGTGTTATTTCGTATCACTCACTTGAAGATAGGTTGGTGAAGCGTTTTATTAGGAACGGTATGTTTGAAGGTGAGCCAGAGCGTGATGTCTTTGGGAATTTTGAGGTGCCGCTAAAAAAAGTAAATGGTTTAATTGTGCCATCTAAAGAGGAAATAGAGGTTAATAGCCGAGCCAGAAGTGCTAAGCTTAGAATAGCTGAAAAGATATAATTAACAATATGGCTGCAAAAAGAAGTGTATATAACATATTAAAAGGTACTTTTTTGGTTAGCGATGATGCGTTTAAAAATTGGCGCTTCATCATTTTTATTTCTGTTTTGGCATTGGTCATGATAGCGAGCTCGCACAGTGCAGATAAAAAGGTGTATGAGATTGCGCGACTCAATAATGAGGTGAAAGAGATGCGGTCGGCTTTTGTAGATGGACGTTCAAAGTTTATGCGTCTAAAAATGGAGTCGAATATTATTGAAGAGATGAAAGAAAAAGGGTTGGAACCTTCGGTGGTTCCGCCAAAAAAAATAATGGTTAAATCGCAAAATTAAAGACTTGGCTGTAAACGAGAAGGGCATATTGAATAGATCGTATTTTGTAGCAGGGTGTATGTTCATCTTTGGTATTGCTGTTGTGTTTAAGTTGTTGAGTATTCAATTTGTGCAAGGTGATAAATATAGGGAATTGGTAGAGAAGCGTGCCGTTAAAAATGTGGTTATTCCAGCAAATAGAGGTAATGTATATGCTGATGACGGTAGTTTGTTGGCTACCTCAATACCCAAATACAATATAGCTATTGATGCGGTGACCTCTTCAGTTAAAACTTTTGAGGCTAATATTAAGCCCTTATGTGATTCGTTGGCTAATTATTTGGGGAAAACATCAGCTTATTATCAAAAAGCAATACGTAAAGCACGTGCAAATGGGAATCAATACTATTTGTTGGTGAGGGATATAAGTTATAGCGATTATTTGCGTTTTCGCAATTTTCCATTACTGAGATTAGGAGCAAATAAAGGAGGACTGATTGTGGAACAAAAAGCGAAGCCTGAATTCCCAATGGGGAGCATAGCGAGGCGCACCATAGGATATGAGCGGTTTGATGAAGATGGGCATGTTGCAAGGGCTGGAATAAGCGGTGCTTTTGGGGAGAAATATTTAAGAGGTACAGACGGTAGGCGTTTGAAGCAGAAGATTGGTAAAGGGAAATGGAAGCCAATCACTGATTTTAATCAGGAAGAACCTAAAGATGGTTATGATGTCTATACCACCATTAATGTTAATATTCAGGATATTGCGCATCATGCGCTTTTAGAGCAGTTAGAGAAGTATAAGGCTGATCATGGATGTGTAGTGGTTATGGAAACTAAAACGGGAGAAATAAAGGCGATTTCAAATTTGGGGCGTACTAGTAAAGGTTTTTATTACGAGCGCTTAAACTATGCTGTTGGAGAGAGTCATGAGTCTGGGTCTACGTTCAAGCTTATGGCTGTAACTGCTGCCTTAGAGGATAAATTGATTGATACTAGTGACGTGGTGGATACCGAGAAGGGTGTTTTAAGTTTTTATGGAAAGAAAGTGCGTGATTCGCGTCGTGGCGGCTATGGGAAGATTTCGATTTCTGAAGCTTTTGAGGTGTCTTCAAATACCGGGATAGTTAAGGCTATTGATAAGGCATATGGTAAAAATCCTGAGAAGTTTGTGGATCGCTTGTATGCCATGCATCTTAATAAGGATCTGGATTTGCCTCTAATAGGTGAGCCTAAGCCGATTATTCCTGATCCGAGAGTGAAAAATGGGCGTTGGAGTGGTATAGCCCTGCAGTGGATGGCTTATGGATATGGTGTGTCGTTTACGCCATTGCAAACCTTAGCTTTTTATAATGCGATTGCCAATGATGGAGAATTAGTTAAACCTCAATTTTTAAAAGAAGTTAAGGAATTTGACAAAGTAATTGAGCCATCTAAGAAAGTGGTAATTGATAAGCAAATATGTTCTAAGGAAACGGTGAAAAAGGTTAAGCAACTATTGAAAAATGTGGTTGAAAAAAAGCATGGAACAGGACATCGTCTGTATTCTGAAAATTTTTCGATGGCAGGAAAGACAGGAACATGTCAAAAAGATTATGCGAAAAAGGACAAGATGAATTACATCTCTTCTTTCGCTGGCTTTTTTCCTGCAGATAAGCCCAAGTATTCTTGCATTGTGGTTATTCATGAGCCAGATAAAAGTGTCGGGTATTACGGAGCCGATGTTTCTGGTCCAGTGTTTGAAAAAATTGCGCAAAAAATATTTACAGATACGCCAATAGTTGATGAGGTGCAGTCGCTGGAAGTTAAAAATGCTTCAACGGAAAACGATCATGATAAATTTTATGAAGCGGTTAAATTATATAAAACCGTTATGCCTAATGTTGTAGGGATGCCAGCTATGGACGCATTGGCGCTTTTAGAGAATATGGATGTTAAGGTAAAAGTGAAGTTAGAAGGAAATGGTGTGGTTAGAAAGCAGTCTATAGATAAAGATGCAAAGTTAAAGTTTAATCAGTTAGTTGTATTAAAGGCATCATGATGGTGTTAAAAGACATATTATATAGAGTCCCTATAAACGCGGTGGTAGGTAGTACGGGAGTTGAAATTGATGCGATCGATTTTGATTCTCGTAATATCGCTGCCAATAATATGTTTGTTGCTATTCGTGGATACAAGGTCGATGGTCACGATTTTATAGAGTCGGCAATTAGCCAAGGGGCTAGTGTTGTAATTTGTGAAGTGATGCCAGAGAAGATGACCGAAGGTATTACATATGTTGAAGTTGAGAATGCAAATAAGGCTTTGGCAATTATGGCTTCTAATTTTTATGGCGCACCATCGGAAAACTTAAAACTTGTAGGGGTAACAGGAACCAATGGAAAAACAACAATAGCCAGTTTGTTGTATCAGTTGTTTAAAGAAGCAGGTTTTAAAGTGGGCTTGTTGTCTACTGTTAAAATAATGGTGGACGATACAGTTTACAAGGCTACGCATACTACGCCCGATTCGCTGACGATTAATAAGTACTTAAAGGAAATGAACGATGCCGGTGTTGAGTTTTGCTTTATGGAAGTGAGCTCGCATGGAATCCATCAAAGCAGGACAGAAGGTTTGTGTTTTGAAGGAGGGATATTTACCAACTTGTCCCATGATCACTTAGATTATCATAACACATTTGCAGAATACCGGGATGTGAAAAAGTCGTTTTTTGATGCATTGCCAGAAAAAGCCTTTGCCTTGGTTAATGTCGATGATAAAAACGGTTTGGTAATGCTTCAAAATACCAAGGCTAAGAAGTTTACTTATGCACTAAAGAACTATGCCGATTTTAGGGCTCAAATACTAGAAAATCAGTTTAGTGGCCTATTGTTGAAAATCAACGATAGTGAAGTCTGGACCAGGCTCATTGGAAATTTTAATGCGTATAACGTATTGGCTATTTATGCCACGGCAGAGTTGTTGGGGCTTGAAAAGGAAGAAATACTTCGTTTGTTGAGCTTGCTGGAAAGTGTAAGTGGACGCTTTCAGTATTTTATTTCAGACGAAAAGATAACGGCTATCGTGGATTATGCACACACGCCCGATGCGCTTAAAAATGTACTGGAGACCATTAACAGTATACGTACAAAAAATGAGACCTTAATAACCGTTGTTGGTTGTGGGGGTGATAGAGATAAGACAAAAAGACCAAAAATGGGACACATAGCTTCGGCATTAAGCACTAAAGTTGTGTTTACGAGTGATAACCCTAGAAGCGAAGAGCCTGAAGCTATTTTAAAAGAGGTCGAGGCTGGTGTTGAACCTCAAAACTTTAAAAAGATTTTAACTGTAGAGGATAGAAGGCAAGCTATTAAGGTGGCTTGTCAAATGGCCCAGTCTAATGATATCATTCTTATAGCGGGTAAAGGACATGAAACGTATCAGGAAATAAAAGGAAAACGCTTTGATTTTGATGATTACAAGATCGTTCAGGAATTTTTAAAACAATTAGAAAAGTAGTTTAAAGCCAATGTTGTATTACTTATTTGAGTATTTAGAAAAGCAATTTCAGTTTCCAGGGGCTTCCCTATTTGGTTTTTTAACCTTTAGAGCGGCTTTTGCAATGATTTTGTCTTTGCTTATTTCAACCATTTACGGGAAACGTATCATTCGTTTTTTACAAAAACAACAGGTGGGGGAAACCATTAGGGATCTTGGACTTAAAGGACAGGTGGAAAAAGCAGGGACACCTACCATGGGAGGGGTAATTATTATCCTTGCTACATTGATTCCTGTTTTTCTGTTGGCTAAATTGGAGAATGTATATATTATCCTTTTAATCGTTACAACCCTTTGGATGGGGACTATTGGTTTTATTGATGATTATATTAAGAAATTTAAAAATGATAAAGAAGGCTTAAAGGGGCGCTTTAAAGTACTTGGTCAGGTAGGATTAGGGGTTATTGTCGGTGCGACTTTGTTTTTTCATTCAGACGTAACCATAAAGGAAAAACTGCCATTGGCAGAGCAGCAACAAATATTGAGTGCAGATGCTAATGCAGCGCCCTCTAAGTTGTTTGGGGCAGAAATGCATTCTACAAAAACTACCATTCCTTTTGTAAA
Source organism: Snuella lapsa (assembly GCF_039539345.1). Lineage (NCBI taxonomy): Bacteria > Pseudomonadati > Bacteroidota > Flavobacteriia > Flavobacteriales > Flavobacteriaceae > Snuella > Snuella lapsa. Next base: position 99,761 of record NZ_BAABCY010000078.1, read on the forward strand.
AGGGAACGAGTTTGATTACTCCGATATTATTACATGGATACATCCAGATTTAAGTAAGTATGCTTGGGTCATTTTTATTTTGGTGACCATACTTATTGTAACAGCTGTGTCCAATGGGGCTAATCTTACTGATGGTATTGACGGTTTGGCGGCGGGAACCTCGGCTATTATTGTACTTACCCTTGGGATTTTTGCATGGGTTTCCAGTAATATTATTTTTTCAGATTACTTGAATATTATGTACATCCCGCGAGTGGAAGAAATCACAATTTATATAGCGGCTTTTGCAGGAGCACTTATAGGTTTCTTGTGGTACAATACATTTCCAGCCCAGGTTTTTATGGGCGATACAGGGAGTCTGACAATTGGAGGTATTATTGCTGTTATAGCCATAGCGGTTAGAAAGGAATGGTTAATACCTGTATTGTGTGGCATTTTTGTGGCTGAGAATCTGTCGGTAGTACTTCAGGTAACTTGGTTTAAATATACCAGGAAAAAGTATGGGGAGGGGCGTCGCATATTTAAAATGGCACCACTGCATCACCATTTTCAGAAATCGGGATATCATGAAAGCAAGATAACAACCCGTTTTTGGATCATTGGGATTCTATTGGCTATTATATCGATTGTCACGTTGAAGATTAGATAGATGAAAAAGTTGGTTGTGCTTGGAGGAGGAGAAAGCGGTGTGGGAGCAGCACTTTTGGGAAAAGTAAAGAATTATGATGTTTTTGTCTCTGATAAAGGAGTAATTAAAGAAAAATATAAAGACGTTCTTATACATAATGAGATTGAATGGGAGGAGGGTATGCATTCTGAAGCAAAGATTCTGAGTGCCGATGTCGTTATGAAAAGCCCAGGGATACCAGATAAGGCTTCGTTGGTAAAGAAAATCAGGAAGCAAGGTGTTAAGGTTGTGTCCGAAATTGAGTTTGCTTCTGGGTATACTAATGCAACAATTGTTGGTATAACAGGTAGCAATGGTAAAACCACTACGGCAACTTTGACGCATCATATATTAAGCCAGGAGATAGAAGTGGGGCTAGCTGGTAATATTGGAGATAGCTTTTCGAAGCAAGTTCTCGAATATGATTATCCAAACTACGTGTTGGAGATTAGTAGTTTTCAGTTGGACGATATCATTGACTTTAAGCCAGGCATAGCCGTAATTACCAATATCACGCCCGATCATTTAGATCGATACGATTACAAATTTGAAAATTACATCGCGTCAAAGTTTAGAATTGCCGAAAATCAGACAAAAGATGATTTTTTAATCTATGATGCAGATGATGAAGTAATAGTTAATTGGTTAAAAAAGTACCCAGTTCAATCGACATTAGTACCATTTTCATTAACACAATTTGTGGAAAATGGTGTGTATTTAGATAAAGAAAATATAACAATAACAATAGATAACAATTATATAATTATGCCAACAACAAGCCTGACATTAGAAGGGAAGCACAATGTTAAAAATGCTATGGCAGCCTCGGCTGTAGCGCACTTATTAAAAATAAGAAAACAAACCATTCGAGAAAGTTTGGAAAACTTCCAAGCGGTTGAGCATAGGTTAGAGCACGTTTTAAAAATTAATAAAGTGCAGTATATAAACGATTCCAAGGCAACCAATGTAAATGCTACATACTATGCTCTGGAAAGTATGGATGCGCCTACCGTTTGGATTGTTGGCGGAGAAGATAAAGGAAACAATTATGAAGAATTATTTTCGTTTGTAAATGAAAAGGTGAAAGCTATTATTTGCTTAGGCGTAGATAACGAAAAGCTTATGCGAACCTTTGGTAACATGGTTGATGTTATTGTCGAGACTCAGTATATGAGTGAGGCAGTAAAGATAGCTTATAAAATTGCAGAGAGTGGAGATAATGTGTTATTGTCGCCCGCATGTGCAAGCTTTGATTTATTTGAAAATTATGAAGATCGCGGGCGCCAGTTTAAGGAAGCCGTGAGAAACTTATAGGTAAAATTAGGTATATGTGGTAGCGATATATTGTAAAAAAAGTGCAAGAAGTATTTAAAAACATAAAAGGAGATCGTTTAATTTGGGCAATAGCGGCGTTGTTGGCTATTTTCTCATTCTTACCTGTTTACAGTGCAGCTAGTGATTTGGCATACGATACAGGAGATGGCAATACCTTTGTGTTTTTTGTCAAGCACTTTATGCATCTTTTCTTGGGGTTTGTAATTATGTATGGAGTTCATAAAATACCCTATCGTTACTTTAGGGGGCTATCACTAATAATGATTCCCTTTGTTTTGGTGCTCTTGGTGGTTACAATGCTGCAAGGTACAGTTATGGGAGGTGCCAGTGCTAGTAGGTGGATTAGAATTCCGATTGTAGGTGTGTCTTTTCAAACATCTACTTTTGCCTTTGTGGTGCTTATGGTCTATGTAGCTCGGTATATGTCAAAGATTAAAGAAAAGACAATTACGTTTAAAGAGTCCATATTGCCCTTGTGGGGACCAGTATTTTTAGTGTTGGCTTTAATCTTGCCATCTAATTTTTCCACAGCAGCCATTATGTTTTCTATGGTAACTGTATTGGTGTTTTTGGGAGGGTATCCCGTGCGTTATCTGGGGGTTATATTTGGTTTTGGGATTGTGGCCTTGGTATTTTTTATAATGGTAGCAAAACTCACTACAGGACCTCTAAATGTAAAAGTTACTACTTGGGAGAATAGAATTAAGAATTATTCTAACGGAGAAGATACAGAGGCAGATTATCAAATAGAAAAGGCTAAGATAGCCATTGCATCAGGAGGAATTCAAGGAGTAGGGCCTGGAAAAAGTATTCAAAAGAACTTTTTACCGCAGTCATCGTCCGATTTCATTTTTGCAATTATTGTTGAGGAATACGGTCTGATAGGAGGTTTTGTCTTGGTGATCTTGTATATGTGGTTACTGTTTAGAATTGTTATTGTATCGCAAAAAGCCGATACGGTTTTCGGGAAATTATTGGTGCTGGGGGTGGGCTTGCCTATAGTCTTTCAGGCATTTATTAATATGGCAGTAGCTGTTGAGCTGTTTCCTGTAACAGGACAAACGTTACCTTTAATTAGTAGTGGAGGAACCTCTATTTGGATGACCTGTTTGGCAATTGGAATTATATTGAGTGTAAGTGTAAAACGGGAAGAGATTAAAGAACAGGAAAAAGAAAGCTTTGAAGACAATCCGTTAGAAATTTTAACGGAAACGATATAACATGAGTGACTAATCATAAAACCTGCAAGGTTTTTTAAAGCCTTGTGGGTTTTGAAAAAAGATTGAAAAAAGAAGTTGTTTTCCTAGTAGGGAAAGATTAAAAGAAATGAAAAGATATAAGATCATATTGTCTGGAGGCGGAACAGGGGGGCATATTTACCCTGCCATCGCTATTGCCAACGAATTAAAAAAGCGATTCCCCGAAGCGGAGTTTTTGTTTGTTGGTGCCAAGGATCGTATGGAGATGGAAAAAGTGCCTCAGGCAGGATACGCTATCAAAGGTTTGTGGATTTCAGGAATTCAGCGACGATTAACATTAAAGAACCTGATGTTTCCGTTTAAGCTAATAAGTAGTTTGTGGAATGCCCGAAAAATTGTCAAGACTTTTAAGCCCGATGTGGTAATAGGGACTGGAGGTTTTGCCAGTGGTCCCATGCTGCAAGTGGCAGCGTCCAATAATGTGCCGTGCTTAATACAAGAACAAAATTCATTCCCGGGAATAACCAATAAACTATTGGCTAGGAAAGTAGATAAAATATGTGTGGCTTACGATGCTCTGGATCGTTTTTTTCCAGAAGATAAAATTATAAAAACGGGAAATCCAGTAAGACAAGATTTATTAGATATTGATACGAAAGCAGTTGAAGCTAAAAATTTTTTCAACTTAAAGCATGGAAAGTATACGTTACTGGTGTTGGGAGGTAGTCTGGGGGCTAGACGTATCAATGAGCTTATAGAGAAAGAATTGGATTTTTTAGATACTAAAAATGTTCAAATAATATGGCAATGTGGCAAGTTGTATTATCAGCAATATAGAATTTATAACCATACCAAGGATGTGCAAGTCTATGAGTTCTTGAATAATATGGATTATGCTTATGCTGCAGCCGATATAGTTATATCAAGAGCCGGAGCAAGTTCGGTTTCCGAATTGTGTATTGTAGGTAAACCAGTAATTTTTATACCATCTCCTAATGTAGCCGAAGATCACCAGACTAAAAATGCAATGGCGATTGTAGAGCAGGATGCAGCAATGTTGATTCAGGAGAAAGATCTAGAAGTTGATTTTGAACATCGGTTTTCACAGCTTATAGCGTCTCCAGAAAAACAAAAACAGATGGGGAGCAATATAAAGAAAATGGCATTGGTAAATGCAACAATTGAAATAGCGGACGAAGTAGAAAAACTTCTCAATAAATAGTATATGAATTTAAGCAGTATACATAATATTTATTTTGTTGGTATAGGAGGTATAGGTATGAGTGCCTTGGCACGTTATTTCAAGGCCAATGACAAGCAGGTTGCAGGCTACGATAAAACGCAAACAGATATTACCAATAGTTTAGAAGAGTTGGGTGTTGCTGTACATTTTGAAGATGCTATTGAGAATATAGGAGATGCTTTCCTTGATAAAAGAACGACTTTAGTGGTGTATACGCCGGCGGTTCCCAGAGACCATAAAGAACTTGAATATTTTAATGGTCATGGATTTGTTGTTTTAAAGCGCTCTCAGGTTTTAGGAATAATTACCCAAAATACATTTTGTTTGGCTGTAGCGGGTACCCATGGAAAAACTACCACTACCAGTATTTTGGGGCATTTAATGTTTGAAAGTAATGTGGCATTGACAGCCTTCTTAGGAGGTGTTAGTGAAAATTATAATTCAAATTTAATTATCAAGGGTACCGAGGTTTCTGTGGTTGAGGCAGACGAGTTCGATCGATCGTTTTTAACGCTTTCGCCAGATATTGCTTGTATTACTTCTATGGATGCTGACCATTTGGATATTTATGGAGTAGCCGATGCGTTGAATGAATCGTTTGCTGCCTTTGCAAAAAAAATAAAACCTAATGGTAAATTATTTGTTAAAAGGGGGTTGCCTTTACAAGGTATTACCTATGGTATAGAAGATGACTCCGATTATTCGGTTCAAAATATTAAAATAAAAAATGGTGCATATGTTTTTGATGTAAAAACACCAAAAACCATACTTAAAGATTTAGAGTTTAACTTACCGGGTAGACATAACCTGTCTAATGCGTTAATAGCTTTGGCGATGGCTGTAGAATATGGTTGCCCTTACCAGCAGCTCGCTAAAGCTTTAGCATCCTATAAGGGTGTTAAAAGACGTTTTACTTATCATATAAAGACCAAAGATATGGTGTTTATAGATGACTATGCCCACCATCCAGAAGAAATCAATGCAGTACATCAGGCGGTGCGCGAAATGTATCCAGACAAAAGGGTGTTGGCTATTTTTCAGCCACATTTATATACCAGAACACGTGATTTTGTTAATGAATTTGCCAAAAGCTTGTCGCAATTTGATGAGGTAATGCTGCTTGATATTTATCCGGCAAGAGAATTACCTATTGAGGGAGTGACATCGGAGTGGTTAATGGGTAAAATTAATTGTACAAACAAACAAATGGTTAGCAAAGCGGAGTTGCTTGAAAAAATTCATGAAAGTAAGGCACAAGTTATGCTCACGATTGGAGCTGGTGATATAGGAGAACAAGTTAAATATATAAAAAAAGAATTTAGTGTCACAGAGTAATTGGACATACGTAAAAATGATTTTGCTACTGTTGCTGGTAGGCTTTTTATATGCTTTTGCTTCAGGAAGGAATGCGGTAAGGAAAGTGTCTAAACCTGTGGTTACTTTTATTGGTGAAAACAATCTTTTTATAACTATTGAGACTGTTAGTAAATTGTTAATACAAAATCAAGAAGGCCTTAAAAATGTAGCTAAAGAAACTTTAGCTTTGAATAAGCTGGAGAATGCCCTGAATTCTAACCCAATGATTAAAACTGCCGAAGTGTATGTTACTGTTAATGGTACACTTAATGCTGATATTGAACAAAGAAACCCAATTGCTAGAGTAAGCACTAATGCATCTTACTATATCGATGATGAAGGTTTCTTTATGCCATTGTCAACAAATTATTCAGCTAGAGTGCCACTTGTTACAGGTTTTGTTGAAAAGAATAACTTAAAAAATGTTTATAAAGTTGCAAACAAAATTAGAAATGATGCTTTCTTAAAAAAGAATGTTTTTGAGATTCATCAGAGTATAGATAAGACTATTTATTTAAAACTCAGACAATGTAAGTTTCTAGTGCAATTAGGAGATGTAATGAATTTAGATAAAAAAATAAATAACCTAAAAGCGTTTTATCAAAAAAGCTTAAAAGAGAAAACGCTTGATGATTATAAAAAAGTCAATTTGCAATTTGATAACCAAGTAGTGTGTACCAAAGCGTAAATCTATGGAGCATAATATAGCAGTTGGATTAGATATAGGAACCACAAAAATTGTGGCAATGATTGGCCGTAAAAACGATTACGGAAAATTAGAAATTTTGGGTATTGGTAAATCCAAAAGTTTGGGCGTGCACCGTGGTGTCGTAAATAATATTACGCAAACCATTCAGTCTATCCAGCAAGCTGTACAGGAGGCAGAAGTAGCAGCCGATATGAAAATAGAAGGTGTTACAGTTGGTATTGCAGGGCAGCATATACGCAGCTTACAACATAGTGATTACATTACCAGACCAAATTCTGAGCATGTTATCGATGATGACGATATAGACCGACTTATCAATCAAGTCCACAAATTGGTAATGCTTCCTGGCGAAGAAATTATCCATGTGTTACCTCAAGAATATAAAGTTGATGGTCAGGCCGAAATAAAGGAACCTATTGGAATGTACGGAGGACGTTTGGAAGCGAATTTTCATGTGGTTGTAGGTCAAGTGTCATCCATACGTAACATAGGTCGTTGTGTGCAAAGTGCTGGACTAAACCTGGAAGGTATTACTCTAGAGCCATTAGCATCAGCAAATGCTGTTTTAAGTCAAGAAGAAAAAGAAGCAGGTGTAGCACTTATCGATATAGGAGGAGGAACTACCGATCTGGCAATATTTAGAGACGGTATTATTCGTCATACAGCCGTTATCCCGTTTGGGGGCAATGTTATAACTGAAGACATAAAAGAAGGCTGCTCCATTATTGAGAAGCAAGCAGAACTATTAAAAATTAAGTTTGGATCTGCTTGGCCCGGTGAAAATAAGGATAACGAGATCGTGTCCATTCCAGGTTTAAGAGGTAGAGAACCAAAAGAAATAACTTTAAAAAACCTTTCAAGAATCATTCATGCCCGTGTAGTTGAAATAATAGAACAGGTTTATGTTGAGATTAAAAATTACGGACACGAAGAGCAAAAGAAAAAATTAATAGCCGGTATTGTATTAACAGGTGGAGGAGCACAGTTAAAACACTTAAAGCAGTTGGTAGAGTATATTACCGGTATGGATACCCGAATTGGGTATCCTAATGAGCATTTGGCGGGTGATAGCGATGCGGACATAACAAGTCCTCTATATGCTACAGCTGTAGGTTTGGTGTTAGACGGCTTGAAGCGTCAAGAAAGAAAACGTGTAGAAGCCGAATCTGAAAAAGCTAAAGCCCATGAAACGGAAGTGCCCGAAGAGGAAACTATTGAGAAACCAGTAAAAGAGCGTCGCTCTTTTTTAGATAAGTTAACCGAACGTGTCAAGGATTTTCTTGATAACGCAGAATAAAAAATCCATTGAAAAGAAAAGTAAAAATTAAAGTATTAATACCAGTAAAACAGAATTTATGAGCAGCAAAAAAGAATTCGAAAGCATAACATTTGATTTGCCCAAGAACCAATCAAATGTCATTAAGGTTATTGGTGTTGGTGGCGGTGGTAGCAATGCCATTAACCATATGTTCCAACAAGGTATAAAAGGTGTAGATTTTTATATCTGTAATACAGACGCGCAAGCACTTCAAAATAGCGGTGTGCCTAATAAAATTCAATTAGGACTTAACCTTACAGAAGGATTGGGAGCCGGCGCAAATCCTGATATAGGAGAGCAATCTGCTGTAGAAAGCTTTGAGGATATTTCCCAAATGCTGGACAGCAATACCAAAATGGCTTTTATTACCGCAGGTATGGGGGGTGGTACAGGTACAGGTGCAGCACCTATTATTGCTAAAATGGCTAAGGATTTAGATATTTTAACAGTGGGGATTGTAACCATGCCTTTCCAATTTGAAGGTAAGATGCGGTTAGAGCAAGCCCAAAAAGGTATTGAAAACCTGCGTAGTGTAGTCGATTCTTTAATTGTAATCAATAACAACAAACTTCGTGAAGTTTATGGTAACCTTGGCTTTAAAGCAGGGTTCTCTAAAGCAGACGAAGTGCTATCTACTGCTGCTCGTGGTATAGCCGAAGTTATTACCCATCACTATACACAAAACATCGATTTACGTGATGCTAAAACTGTATTAAGCAATAGTGGCACTGCTATTATGGGATCTGCCTTGGCTTCTGGCCAAAATCGTGCGCAAGAAGCAATACGAAAAGCATTAGACTCGCCGTTGTTAAACGATAATAAAATTACAGGAGCTAAAAATGTATTACTGCTTATCGTTTCTGGAGCTCAGGAAATTACCATTGATGAAATTGGTGAGATTAACGATCATATCCAAAATGAAGCAGGGCACGGTGCCAATATTATTATGGGGGTTGGTGAAGATGAATCACTAGAAGAATCTATTGCAGTTACCATTATAGCTACTGGTTTTAATGTAGAACAACAAGACGAAATTTCTAATACAGAAACAAAAAAGGTAATTCATTCACTAACTGAAGATAAAGAATTGAGTAATGCCGATAAAGATCCGGTTATTATAGCACCAGTTATCGAGCTAGAGAAGAAAAAAGACCCTCCAATCGTTAGACATACTTTAGATGTCGATTCTGAAGATTTAGAATTTGGTACACCAGAGAATAGTGTAATCAATAAAAAATCTTCCGTAAAACATTTGGAAGACGACGGTATGGTACCCACATCTGAAGCTATTAAGAATATAAACGTGGTTTATGATGAAGTTAAGGCCAATTATCAAGAAGAAGAAGACTTTGTGATAAAGCCGGTAACAAAAATGGCAAATGTAGAAAAAGTTGATGTTGAAGAAGAACAACAGATTACCTTAACTTTTGATATGCCAATAAGTTCCACTAATAAGGGAAATGTCGAAAAAGAAGATACAACAGATAGCTTAAATACAATTAACGATAGCATAAAGAAAATCCCCGTAAAGGATTATATAGAGCTTATTACCGTTACAGAAGCCAGTGAACAAGGAGAAGTGCGTTATGCTTTAGATGACTATATTGAATTAGAATCTACAACAACTAGAAAACAGATTAAACAAAAGGAAACTTTAGACGATCTAGAGCCTAGCGATATTGTGTTCGAAAAGAAACAAGTAGAGCCACAAGAGACACAGGAAATACCAGCAGATGAGGTAGATCCAATGAACAGTCCTATTTCTGACATGCTTAAAGAACGTGCTGCAGAACGCAGAAGAAAGATGAAGGATTTCAATTATAAGTTCAATAATGCAAAAATTGATGATATCGAAAAAATACCAGCCTACAAGCGACAAGGTGTTAATTTAGAAGATGCAAAACATTCTTCTGAAACCGATATGTCAAGAACTAGCATTGGCGTTGATGATAACGACGATATTCAATTAAGGAGCAACAATTCTTTTTTACACGATAATGTTGATTAAAAGAATATAATATACACTGACCTTACTTAGTTATGATTCCCGATAAGTTTCCCTCAGCTTATCGGGTTTTGTTTTTGTCTAAACAAATAGATGCAGAGTTTATTTTAGTATTTCTAGGTTAGAAGAAATGGTATTAAAGTATTTTTTGCAATATTCTTTATGTAAGCAACAATCTATTTTTTATATTCGCAGCTACTTTATAACGTATAATAATGAGTTTACAACAAGACATAATGACGGCACTAAAAGAAGCTATGAAGGCTAAAGATCAAACAGCCTTAACAGCTTTAAGAGCTGTAAAATCAGCCATATTATTAGCGCAGACAGAAAGTGGGGCTCAGGCAGAGTTAACAGAAGAGCAAGAACTTAAAATACTTCAAAAACAAGTAAAACAGCGTAAAGATAGCGCAGCGGTTTACATAGACCAAGGGCGCGAAGATTTAGCAGCTCCAGAACTAGCTGAAGCAGAAGTAATAAGTCAGTTTTTGCCTGAGGCTTTAAGCGAAGAGGCTATAAAAGAAGTTGTTGTAAAAGTAATTGCCGATATTGGTGCCCAAGGTATGAAAGATATGGGTAAGGTCATGGGAATTGTTAGTAAAGAGTTAGCAGGAAAAGCAGACGGTAAAACCATTTCCAATATAGTTAAAGAGCAATTAGCTTAAAAATATAAACGTAATGGCTGCGTAGTTCAACTGGATAGAATATCAGATTTCGGCTCTGAGGGTTGGGGGTTCGAATCCCTCCGCGGTCACGAATGAATCACAAAAAAAGTGAATCATGAAGCGAGTTTCAAAATGAAACTCGCTTCTTTTTTTGAAAATTGTGAAGTGATTCTTTTTGTGATTTTCAACGCGGAGCGTTGTAGGGATCAACACTAGTTAATCCCTCCGCGGTCACTGGGAAAATCCAATTAGTTAGTAATAACTGGTTGGATTTTGTTTTTGTAAAAGTCTAATGCTTATCTTGTAATGCCATTACTAATTTAGAAATGGTATAATTTTAATTGTAAATGAATCGTTAAGATTATATGGCTTTTGTTTTAATAGCTAAACAATATAGTTTAGGAAGTAAAATAATTCTTGGAATTGTATTTGCTGTATTGGCGTATATGTTTTTAAGATATGCTATTAAGTTGGTAGAAATGGCTTACGTGATAAAATACAAAAAGCCATTATATGTTCACTTTTATTTGTACTTACGACGTTTGTCTAATGATCAGTTAGCCATTTTAAAGAAGCAATTTTCATTTTATAATAAATTAACTAAAAAGGAAAAAAAGTATTTTGAGCACCGTTTGGTGTCCTTTATAAATGATAAGGATTTTATAGGTAGGGATGGGCTGACCATAACCGAAGAAATGAAAGTGCTCATTGGAGCTACGGCAGTTATGCTAACTTTTGGTTTTCGAGATTATTATATAGGACTTATTTCCAAGATTGTAATTTACCCAAAGAAGTTTTATTCCCATACTAACAAAGCCTATCATAAAGGAGAGTTTAACCCTAAGCTAAAGGCCCTTGTTTTATCTTGGGAAGATTTTAAGCAAGGATTTAAAAATGGAGAAGACAATTTAAATTTAGGAATTCATGAGCTTACACATGCCATTCATATAAATAGTATGAAAGAACGAGATGTGAGTTCTACAATATTTAGTGATTCTTTTAAAGAATTATCGATGCTTATAAATGCAAATGAAGCATTACGGGACGCTATAAAGATGTCGGCCTATTTTAGAAACTACGCCTATACAAATCAGTTTGAGTTTTTAGCAGTAGCTATTGAAAATTTTATTGAAACTCCTCATGAGTTTAAAGCTCAATTCCCTGAAATTTATATGAAAGTTAAACAAATGCTTAATTTTAATGTAGCTAATTATTAGCATTAATAAAAATATAAGTTTGTGCCTTATAAATTAAGCAAACAAGGTCTCTGCAGAAAAACAGACTTCATATGCAAAAATCTTTTAGGATTTAACCAAAAGAGACAGCTTTTGTTACTTGAACAAGATTCGTTAAGGGACTAACAATCGTTACAGCATCATTATTATGTGAAACTAATGTTTAACATGATTTTTATCATACTTTTTAATTGTTTATAAGCTTAATTTTATTTTGAAATTAAAACCGATAGACATGAAAAGAAGTATGCCAGTTTCCGAAATAATGAGTAAAAATGTTATTGCATTACGTCGGTCAGAAGATTTAACAAGAGCAGAAATGCTTTTTAAAAGACACAAAATAAGACATATTCCTGTAGTGGTTGGCGAATGTGTCATTGGAATGTTGAGCTACACCGATCTGTTGAGAATAAGTTTTGCCGATGCTACCGAAGATGAACATAATGTAGATACAGTAGTATATAATATGTTCACAATTGAGCAGGTAATGACTAAAAATGTAACCAGTATTTCCAGTGATACAACCATCAAGCAGGCGGCTGAAATATTAGCAGAAAATGAATTTCATGCACTACCTGTTGTGGATGATGCTGTTTTGGTTGGTATTGTGACAACAACCGATTTAATAAAATATTTACTAGATCAACTTTAGGAGTTGGCTATTAGCTTTAAATCTTTTATAGTTTCTAATTGATTAGTACTTTTAAAAACATAGCTTCCAGCAACTAAAACATCAGCACCGGCATCAACGAGCGCTTTGGCATTCTTGTTGGTTACACCTCCGTCGATTTCAATGCGGGTAGAGGCATTTTTGCGGGTAATGAGCTCTTTAAGTTGCTTGACTTTACTATAGGTGTTTTCAATAAAACTTTGGCCGCCAAAACCAGGATTGACACTCATAATGCAAACTAAGTCAATATCGTTAATCGTGTCTTCTAAAACATTAATATTAGTATGCGGATTTAGTGCGACTCCAGCCTTCATGCCTTCGGCTTTAATAGCTTGAAGCGTACGGTGTAAATGCGTACAAGCTTCATAGTGTACTGTAAGTATATTGCTCCCTAAATTTGCAAAAGTTTTTATATATCTGTCAGGGTCTACAATCATAAGATGAACATCTATGGTTTTTTTTGCGTGCTTAGAAATTGCTTCTAAAACAGGCATTCCAAACGAAATATTAGGAACAAACACGCCATCCATTATGTCTATATGGAACCAATCGGCATCACTTTCGTTTACCATTTCTATGTCACGTTGAAGATTTGCAAAATCGGCTGCTAGTACAGAAGGAGCTATTAATTTGGAATTCATTTTTGTTTTTATTGAAGTTTTTTGCAAAGATAGATAATAAGTTAATAGGCGTTAGCTAATGAATAAAAAGAATTTTGTGAAATCATTAAAAAACAAACCCCCGGTAATCAGCCGGGGGTTCTTTCATCAATCAAAAAACGAACAGTTATGTTTAACTGTTTGTTGCCTTAATTTAGTCGTAATTTATTGAAATTACTAACCTAAATATGTTTTTAATATTTTACTTCTTGAAGTGTGTTTAAGTCTTCTAATGGCCTTTTCTTTAATCTGGCGAACACGTTCACGGGTTAGGTCGAAAGTTTCTCCAATTTCTTCAAGCGTCATTGGGTGTTGATTACCTAAACCAAAGTATAAACGAATAACATCTGCTTCTCGCGGTGTTAACGTTTCAAGGGCACGCTCAATTTCTGTTCGTAAAGATTCGTGCAATAATTCTTTATCTGGATTTGGAGACTCACCACTGTTAAGGACATCATATAAATTAGAGTCTTCACCTTCAACCAAAGGAGCATCCATACTTACATGGCGACCAGAGTTTTTCATGGATTCCTTAACATCGTTAATGGTCATGTCTAATTCTTTAGCTATTTCTTCAGCACTAGGTGGGCGCTCGTGACTTTGCTCAAGAAAAGCAAAGGTTTTGTTTATTTTATTAATGGATCCAATTTTGTTTAGGGGCAAACGTACAATACGGGATTGCTCAGCTAAAGCTTGAAGAATGGACTGACGAATCCACCAAACGGCATATGATATAAATTTAAAACCACGGGTTTCGTCAAAACGCTGCGCAGCTTTAATTAAGCCTAAATTGCCTTCATTAATTAGATCGGGTAATGTTAAACCCTGGTTTTGATATTGTTTGGCAACGGATACAACGAAACGTAAATTAGCTTTTGTTAATTTTTCTAAAGCAACTTGATCGCCTGCTTTAATACGTTGTGCCAATTCCACCTCTTCATCTGCCGTAATTAGGTCAACTTTGCCTATTTCCTGAAGATATTTGTCTAACGAAGCAGTCTCTCTATTGGTAACCTGCTTTGTAATTTTAAGTTGTCTCATTTAATTTTAATGTTCTCCCGTAAATTATGGGGTAAATAATGCTTTCTTTGGTTATACGTATATAAGAGGGTAAATGTTACAAAGTGGGTGATAATTTTGTGAAGGTTATGATTTATTTAACATTTTTATAAAGGATTGAATTGAATAAACATGTTTTAGCATGTTACATGAATTAAGCAATGTGATGTTTTATTGGTTATCTTAGAAGTGTTGGATTGGACTGTACCTGGATATAAATTGAAGAGGACTGCTGTAAAATTTGTTAAAAGCAAAAGCCTACCGTTATAAATGGTAGGCTTTTTGGTTTATCAAGTACAGAACAATAGAATTAATCTTCTTTTTTATTTCTGTTGTCGCGACGGTTATCACGGTTTCGGTTGTCCCTACCACGATTGTCTCGTCCGCCACGATTGTTGTCTCTTGGAGGTCTTGGTTGCCAACCTTCTGGCTTTGGTAAAATCGCTTTACGGGATACTTTCTCTTTGCGTGTTTTTGGATCAATGCCAAAATACTTCACGTCAAAAACATCTCCCATGTTCACAACATCACTTACATTTTCAGTGCGTTCCCAAGCAAGTTCGCTAACATGTAATAAGACTTCGTTTCCAGGTGCTTCTGTGTATTCAACAACAGCACCAAAGTCAAGCATTTTAATAACTTTTACTTCATAAACGCTACCAACTTCAGGTTTAAATTTCAGAGATTCGATCTTAGCTAGAACAGCATCAATACCTTCTTGATCGGTGCCCAAAATTTCAACAATACCCTCTTCGGTTACAGGATCTTCATTAATAACAATAGTAGTATTGGTCTCTTTTTGTAACTCCTGAATTACTTTTCCTCCAGGGCCAATAAAGGCTCCAATAAGTTCATTAGGTAATATTGACGTTACCATTTTAGGAGCATGCGATTTTACCTCAGCATTTGGCACTGAAATAGTATCTGTTATTTTTTCTAAGATATGTAAGCGGCCATCACGCGCTTGTTTTAAAGCATTTACCAGAATTTCATAAGACAATCCTTTTACTTTAATGTCCATTTGACAAGCAGTGATGCCATCGGCAGTACCGGTCACTTTAAAGTCCATATCGCCTAAGTGATCTTCGTCACCTAAAATATCAGAAAGAACAGCGTATTTTCCTGTTTCAATTTCAGTGATTAACCCCATGGCAATACCCGAAACAGGTTTCTTTAATTGTATACCAGCATCCATCATAGCCATGGTTCCAGCACATACGGTTGCCATTGAAGACGAACCATTAGACTCTAAAATTTCTGATACAACGCGAACCGTATATGGACAGTCTTCAGGAACCATACCTTTTAAGGCACGTTGAGCTAAATTACCATGACCTACTTCGCGACGTGATGTGCCACGAATTGGTCTTGCTTCCCCTGTTGAAAAAGGAGGGAAGTTATAGTGCAGATAGAAACGCTCTTCTCCTTCATAAGAGGGCATATCTATTTGGTTTGCTTCTCTAGAAGTACCTAAAGTAACGGTCGCTAACGCTTGCGTTTCCCCGCGGGTAAAGATTGACGACCCATGTGTAGATGGTAAATAATCAATTTCACACCAAATAGGTCTTATATCAGTGGTTTTACGTCCGTCTAAGCGTAAACCTTCATTTAGAGTTAAATCCCTGACAGCATTCTTTTCAGCTTTGCTGTAATATTTAGAAATTAAGTCGCCAAAATCTTCTTGTTCTTCTTCGGAAAAAGAAGCTATGATATCTTCTTTAATTTCAGCAAAGGCAGCCCCTCTTTCTTGTTTTGAAGAACCAGCTTTAGCTACGGCATATACTTTCTCGTATGCCATATCGTGTATTTTTTTTGCTAAATCTTCGTCTTCACGTTCTGGTTCATATTCTCGAGTTTCTTTTTTTCCAAATGCTTCTGCTAATTTAATTTGTGCTTCACACTGTACTTTAATAGCTTCGTGTGCAAATTTTATAGCTTCTGTCATTTCTTCTTCAGAAATCTCATTCATTTCCCCTTCTACCATCATTACGGAATCTGCAGATGCACCAATAACCATATCGATGTCAGATTCTTCTAATTGTTTTAATGATGGGTTAATGATAAATTCACCATTAACACGACCAACTCTTACTTCAGATATTGGGCATTCAAATGGAAAATCGGATAATTGGATGGCTGCTGAAGCTGCTAAACCAGCCATGGCATCAGGCATTACATTTTCATCATGTGACATTAACTGAATCATCACTTGTGTCTCACTGTGATAATCCTTAGGGAATAGAGGACGTAATACACGGTCTACTAAACGCATGGTTAAAACTTCACCATCACTAGGTCTTGCTTCTCTCTTAAAGAATCCTCCGGGATAACGTCCAGCTGCAGCAAATTTTTCGCGGTAATCTACTGTCAGTGGTAAAAAGTCTACATCTGCCGATTTGTAATTGGAAACTACCGTACATAATAACATACAGTTTCCAGATTGCACTACAACGCTACCATGCGCTTGTTTTGCTAATTTTCCAGTTTCAATAGAGATTTCTCTACCGTCACCTAGGTCTATGACCTCTTTAAAAACTTTTGGAATCATAAATTTTTTAATTCTAATTAAACAATGGTCGTTGTGTTGTTGTGTGTAGTTGTTGTGTGACCAATGAAAAACTGTAATTAGCTTCTTATTTAGCGCGTTTAAACTCTCCGCTTACGAGTGGTTGCTTTAAACAAAAAACCACGTTTTAAAACGTGGCTTTTTGTGATGTGATTATTTTCTTAATCCTAGTTCTTTTACTATTGCACGATATCTCAAGATATCCTTTTTGGTTAAGTAATCCAACAATGCACGACGTTTACCTACCAATTTTACTAACGAACGCTCAGTGTTGAAATCTTTACGATTATTTTTTAAGTGCTCGGTTAAGTGGTTGATTCTGTGAGTGAACAATGCAATTTGACCTTCAGCAGAACCCGTATCGTTCTTTCCTTTACCGTGTTTTGTGAAGATTTCTTCTTTTACTTCTTTAGTTAAATACATGCTAATATTATTATAAATGATTTTTATGTATACGAAAGCTTGTCTTTCGAGCGGCAAATATAGTAATTTTTAACGACTTACATAATGAATAATCTATTGAAAAGAAAAAGTGTCTTAATGGAGACTTTTAATTTATGCTCTAAGCGGTTGATTCGTAATTAAGTCAATATATTGATTTACTTTATTTTTTAGCTCTTTACGTTGTGTAATAAAATCAAGAAAGCCGTGTTCTAGCAAAAATTCTGAAGTTTGAAAGCCTTCAGGTAATTCTTTACCTGTAGTGTCTCTTACTATACGAGGTCCTGCAAAACCTATTAAAGCTCCTGGTTCGCTAATGTTAATGTCACCTAGCATAGCAAATGAAGCAGTAGTTCCTCCGGTTGTTGGATCTGTACATAAAGAAATATATGGTATGCCGGCTTCTGCCAACTGTGCCAATTTTACCGATGTTTTGGCTAGTTGCATTAATGATAGGGCAGCTTCCATCATTCTTGCTCCTCCAGATTTTGAAATAATCATTAAAGGAATGTTCTTTTTTAATGAGTAATCGGCGGCACGTGCAATTTTCTCACCCACAACACTACCCATGGATCCTCCAATAAAGCTAAAATCCATACAAGCAACAACTAAATCTTTGCCCTTAGATTTGCCAACTGCGGTACGAACGGCATCTTTTAAATTGGTTTTAGTTTGCGCAGTTTTTAAACGGTCTGGGTAATTTTTGGTGTCAACAAATTTTAAAGGATCCTTAGATTCTAAATCGGTATCCAATTCTTTAAATTTATTGTCATCAAAGAGTATTTCAAAATATTCTTTACTGCCTATACGTACGTGGTAACCATCCTCAGGACTTACATAGAAATTTTTTTCAAGCTCTTCAGCATCAACAATTTTTCCAGTTGGTGATTTATACCACAGTCCTTTTGGAGTGTCTTTTTTTTCCTCTGTAGAGGTGGTAATCCCTTTTGTTTTTCTTTTAAACCAAGACATACTGATTTATAATTTTAGATTTACAGTTCAAGATTTTTTAATCTCAACTCGTGTTATTCTGTTGGCTTACCAAATTAAGGTAAGCGAGTATCGAAGCTATTGGTTCGTATCTTTTGTTTATTGAATGAGTCCCCAAAGCCGAAAGACAAAATTAAAGCTTTATTTTAATTTGAGGTTACACCTATATAACTTTTTGGCGAAAATGGTGTTTTAGTAAGAAATGCTTTTCAGTACTATTTTAAAAAT
Source organism: Snuella lapsa (assembly GCF_039539345.1). Taxonomy (NCBI): domain Bacteria; kingdom Pseudomonadati; phylum Bacteroidota; class Flavobacteriia; order Flavobacteriales; family Flavobacteriaceae; genus Snuella; species Snuella lapsa. Next base: position 118,106 of record NZ_BAABCY010000078.1, read on the forward strand.
GAAAAAATCCTGCGTTTAACAGGATTTTTTCATTTTTAAAATATAGTATCTTACAATGTGTTTACGTTGTTAAGGTCTTCAAAAGCCTTTTTCAAACGTTCTACAAATGTTTTTTCTCCTTCACGTAACCATACGCGTGGATCGTAATATTTTTTATTAGGCACATCGTCACCTTCTGGGTTTCCTATTTGTCCTTTTAAGTATTCTGCCTTGTCACCCATATAATCACGAATACCGGTCATAAATGCATATTGTAAATCGGTATCGATGTTCATTTTAATTACACCATAGCTTATGCCTTCACGAATTTCTTCAAGCGTAGAACCAGAACCTCCGTGGAATACAAAGTCTATAGTATTGTGTGGAACGTTATATTTCTCAGAGATATATTCTTGAGAATTTTTTAAGATCTTTGGGGTTAGTTTAACATTTCCTGGTTTGTATACACCGTGAACATTTCCAAATGCAGCAGCAATGGTAAATTGGTCACTTACTTTACTTAATTCTTCATAAGCATAGGCAACCTCTTCTGGTTGGGTATATAATTTAGAATCATCAACATCGGTATTGTCTACACCATCTTCTTCTCCTCCTGTTATACCAAGCTCTATTTCTAGTGTCATGCCCATTTTGCTCATGCGCTCTAAATACTGCTTACATATTTCAATATTCTCTTCAATTGGTTCTTCAGAAAGATCTATCATATGTGAGCTAAAAAGAGACTTTCCTGTTTCAGCAAAATGCTTTTCACTGGCATCCAATAAACCATCTATCCAAGGTAATAGTTTTTTTGCACAGTGATCTGTATGTAAAATTACGGGAACACCATAAGCTTCAGACAATGTGTGAACGTGTTTTGCTCCAGCTACAGCACCAGCAATGGCAGCCTTTTGTCCTTCATTGCTTAATCCTTTTCCTGCATTAAACTGTGCGCCTCCATTAGAAAATTGAATGATTACAGGTGCATTTAATGCTGCAGCTGTTTCTAATACACCGTTAATAGTATCTGACCCAATAACATTAACAGCAGGTAAAGCAAAGCCTTTTTCTTTAGCTAGTTTAAAAATTGCTTGAACTTCTTTTCCTGTAGCAACGCCGGGTTTAATATTATGTCCCATTTTTTAAATATGTTGATTAATTATTTATGAGCACCAAAAGTAATCAATTTTTAAATAAATAGGTGTGGTTTAGCACCTTGAAACTCATAAAAAGAAACTAAAACGTTATAGTTTGGATAAACGAATAAATTTTAAAAAGGATAGTTTATACCTATGTTGTATACAGCATTTGAGAAATTATAATCTTTAAACCAACGGTTTGTTGTGTTATAGGAAGGGTCGTAAGTTTTAAAGCCAACATCAAAACGAAAAACAAAAAAGCTAAAGTCGTATCGTAATCCAAAACCAGAGCCAACGGCTGTATCTCTCAGAGAGTTAAAATCTGTAAAGGTAGCGCGCTCATCGTCTATTTCATCTAAAACATTCCAAATGTTGCCAGCGTCAACAAAAATAGCACCATTCAAGTTCTCGAATATGTTAAAGCGTTGTTCGACGCTTAAAGCTAACTTTAAGTTTGCTTCATTAAATTCATTGGTTGTTTCAGAGCTTCCGGGCCCTAAGCTATAGGCTGTCCAAGCACGGTTGTCGTTAGATCCACCTGCAAAGAAACTTTTTGAAAAAGGTATATTAGTGGAATTTCCATAAGGTATGGCAATGCCAAAAAAACTACGTATGGCCAACACGTTCTTTTTTCCTAAGTCCCAGTGTTTAATATATTCTAGTTCTGTTTTGATATATTGAGAATAAGCTACATTAAATAGTTCGTAACGGTCATCACTGTTTTTTTTAAGACCAAAAAGTTTAGAGGCATTTGCCAGTAAATTACCCGCCGATTCTAACTTAAACCTGAATATGGAGAAATCTTCATCAAACAGATTAGTGCGGTCGTCCCTAATCAAACCAAAACTAGACGAGAGTATAAGGTTGTTTTCGGTTAGTCTGTTTTTACGTTCGTTGATGGCAGACACCAGTTTGTAATCATCATCGTCCGAATTTAAAGACGTATTATCGTTTAATACATCATTTATAAAAGCATCAGTTTGATCTGGGCGTTCCAAATTTTCTCCATTATTATAGTTTAACGATTTTGATATGGAGTTAAGAGTGGTATATGAGTTTTTATAGACATCAAAATAATTGTCAACATTTAGGTTACGAACGTATTGGGCGTTAAACAAATCAAGTCGGTTGGTTGTTTTGCTAGATGGGCGCCAATTGTAATTAAACGTGCCACTAAAGGCTTGTTTGTCCAAACCTATGTTGGTTTGTCCCGAGGCAGATAAACTAATTCTGGTACTTGGTGACATGTGTTTGGGAATGATTCTGTCGGTGTTAAATGGTGAAAACAACCTAGGGATAGTAAGTTTTAAGTCCACACCAACTTCATTAATGTCAAAAAACGGATCGTCAGGGTTGTTCTCATCTTTAGATGAACCAATAGATCCAATGGCAGAGATTTCGAATGTTTCTGCACCTCTAAAAATATTTCTAATTAGAAGGCTCGGGTTTAACGCAAGACCAATAGTTTGTATGTTACTTTGGGAAATATCCGTGTCAAAACTTAAACTGAATTTTTTTAAAGGTGTTAATTTAATGCTTGTAGCCAGTTGGTTTTTTACACCGGGTATTGAGTCGTATTTTATATCAGGATATTTAAAAGAACGTAATTCGCTTAAGTGCCTATATGTTCGCGTTCTGTCTATGTCCTTAAAGATACTATTTGGGGATATAAATACAGCATCTGTTAGGGCTTTAGGGCGATAACGTATTTTATCGTAACTGTATATGCTGTAACCATTGAAAAAAACAGAGTCTTGAAAAGCCTGTCCTTCCTTTGCAAAACTATAATCCGTAATAATTTTTACATCTCTAACTTTATAAATTTGAAATGGAAGATGCTTAATGGAATCTTGTGTGCGTATGGCTCTATTTTGAATTTGAATATCAACATTTACTTTTTTATTAGTGCCTATGGTGTCTATTTCAAAGCCTATATAATCTTGGTTAAAGTGGTATAGGCCTGAATTGCGTAAATCATTTGTAATGCGTTCGCGCTCTAGTTCAAAATTTTCAGTTTTGTACTGTTCTTTTGGTATTAGTAAAGAGTTCTTTTTTATGAAAGTGTATAAAGAATCGATTACTGGTGATGCTATCTTTTGGGAAATACTGTCAAGAACAAATGGTGTTCCGGTTTTAATGTGGTAATCGATGGTTGCACGATTGTTTTCTTTTTTATTAGTAGTAGAAGATGCTTTTACGTCAAACCAACCATTGTTGATATAGTAATCATGAAGGCGTTTAACAGACTTTTCGGTTTTGTTTTTATCTACAATCACAGGTGCTTCCCCCGTCTTCTTTATCCAGTTGTTAAAATTTTTACGAGATGATTTGTAACGTTCTAGTTGCTTTTTGGAAAGAAATTTTTCATACCTGCTCTTACGTTTCGGGTTTTTATTAATGCTGGCATCAATAATAGAATCAATATTGGGACGCGCTGTATTATATAAGTGTAAACGTAATGGGAAACCTAATATTTTTTTATTGGGTTCTTGATGTAATAAATTGCTTAGTGTTTCAGTGTTGTCTTTTTTGTCGTTAACTTCTATAGACGTATCGGTAAGCAGGAACTCGTTTTCAGGAACTCGCTTTACTGCATTACAAGAAAATAAGAACCCTGTAATTATAATAAGTATAAGTATTTTAAAAAGTTGCTGTTTCAAATGAAATGACAATTAATCAAGTTACGTGCTTTAGCTTGGGGGCTCTATAGAAAAGGATGTTCTAAAAAGCCTCCTTTTCAATGGATTCAAAAATACATTATTTCATGTGTTATTCATATAATTATCACAATTTGTGATTTAAATATTTAGTTAGGCATAATGCCTGTCATTATTTTTTATTTTCTTTATGCAATTAAAAAGGCACATTAAGAATCTATTATGCTTTCAAAAAATCAGATAAAATCAATAACGCGTTTAAAGCAAAAAAAATATAGGTATCAGCAAGGTTTTTTTGTTGTTGAGGGTATAAAGACAATAAAAGAATTGCTGGATTCCAATTTGGAGCTTCAAACTTTATATACCACAGAGTCATTCAATATTGATGCCAAAGATGAAATCATTATTTCTGAAAACGAATTAAAACGTATTAGTTTTTTAACTACCCCCAATAAAGCATTGGCTGTTTTTAAGATTCCAAAACCAAAACCTATAAAGACTAATAAACTCATTGTAGCACTTGATGCAGTTCGAGATCCTGGGAACTTGGGGACTATCATAAGACTTTGTGATTGGTTTGGTGTTGGCGAACTAGTTTGTAGTAAGGAAACGGTAGACTGTTACAATCCTAAGGTCGTTCAAGCAACCATGGGGTCTATAACCCGTGTTAATATAAGTTACGTTGAATTGGACGGGTTTTTAAAACAGCATGGTTTACCTGTTTATGGAGCTTTTATGGATGGCGAAGTTGTTTACACCAAGTCTTTACCAGATGCAGGTATTTTAGTCATGGGAAATGAGGCTAATGGTATATCGAAGCCAGTTGAAGCTGCTCTAACCGATAAAATTTCAATTCCGCGTTTTGGAGACTTACAGGCTACCGAAAGTTTAAACGTAGCAACTGCTACAGCTATATTGCTTAGTGAATTTAAACGTCGTGTTTATTGAAAGGTGAAATTAATAAAAACACCTCTTGTTTTCATAGTGTATATATTGCTGGTCCATGGACTGTTTGGATCTTTGTCCCTTACCAACTCATCATTAATGGCAAAAACACCGCGTATGGATGGTGTAAATTTGAAATTATATAAGTAAAAATCTATGCCAAAACCTAGCTCATAAAATAACATGTTCTTTTTAGTCCTAAATTGGCCATTACTATTATCGTTTGGGTTGTCTTGATTACTGGCCAAATTTATGGCGGTCGAAAATCCACCAACAATAAAGGGTTTAAAATTATTAATGCGTTTTGTGGAGAATTTTACCAATAACGGAACATGAATATAGGTCGATTTTACCTCGCGAAATAAATCAGAATCTTTATAGTTGGTGCCTTGAAAGTAAGTTGCGCTGTAATGTAATTCTCGAGCTGTAATTAAAAGGCCTGGTTCAATGCGTAAATCGATGTAGTTATTAACGCGTAAATTGCCAATGAGGCCTACGTTAAATCCTGGGCTACGTTTTACATAAATATCCCTTAAATCTTGATTGTAATCAAAGTTAAAATCGTAGCTGTTAAAACCTAAAAAATACCCCCATCTTAAAAGATCGTTATCTGTAGACCGCCTCCCTTGATTGGCATCGTAAGTCACCTTTTTTTTGGTGAATAGTTGCGCATGGGAGGTTTGGTTAATGAATACAAACGAAATTAATAAGATAAAAAGGTTTTTCATACGTTATTGCTTAGATGCTACATAAATTGTTGCCACCCCCATAGTTTGTGGAAAATCTTCAACACTAATAAACCCGATTTTGCGTAAAATATTGTTCAGGGCTTCACCATATGGAAAAACGGATGCCGACTCACTTAAGTACTTATAAGCACTTTTGTCTTTAGAAAAAAGCTTTCCTATAACTGGTAAAATATATTTGGTGTATATGTTATAACCCTGTTTGTACGGGAACTTAGTTGGTACCGAGGTTTCTAAAATTACAAATTGACCATTAGGTTTTAAAACTCTTAGGATTTCTTTTAACCCATTTTCTAGAGTCTCAAAGTTCCTAATACCAAAAGCAACTGTTATAGCATCAAAAGTATTGTCTTCAAAAGGCATGTTTTCGGAGTCTCCCAATACAAGCTCTATTTTATTTTCAAGTGATTTTCTTTTAATTTTTTCTTTGCCAATTTCCAGCATCCCACTGCTTATGTCTAACCCTATAATTTTAGAGGCATTGGTGGCAGTTAGGTTAATAGCTAAGTCTCCGGTGCCGGTGGCTATGTCCAGAATGGAATCGGGCTGTTTTTCTTTTACGATATTAACAACTTTTTTTCGCCATTTTATATCTATTCCAAATGAAATAACACGATTAAGGCCGTCGTAATCACTAGAAATGGTGTCGAACATTTTGGTGACTTGTTCTTTTTTTCCTAGTGTACTATCTTTATAAGGTTTTACTTTAGACAAAATTATTTTTTTGACAAACGTACATATTTATTTTTAATTTAAAATATTTAGGAATTGGCAAAATAAAGATTCTGTTATTGTATTTTTAAAGTAAACAACCTCTAGATATGTCTACGAGGCACTTGTAAGAAAAAATATTTTGATTTTGAGACGTGATTTAGGGCTTTCAATCTCGATTATCAAGTAAAGGAACCGTTAAGTTAAAATTAATAATTTTAAAGGATCGTATCTTTATTGTAAATGCCGCATTGCGTTACGATAAGAAGAGGAGATATGTATTTTTATACTATATTTGTCCTGTTTTTTATGATAAAACGCAAATAGAAAGGCGTTAATAAATTACAAAAGTAGCATTGATGTCTAATAATGTAGTCTTAATGTCATATTGAGTGCAGTTTGACAATTTAAATCAAAAATTTTAGATATCTACGTTTAAAATTATAATGTGAGAACGTAGCAGTTACGTATTCTCTATTTTATTAAGTTATGCACAATTACAAAAACCTAAACGAGTGAAAATAATTATTGCTGGGGCTGGTGAAGTTGGATTTCATTTAGCAAAATTATTGTCCTACGAGTCACAAGAGATTACATTAATAGATACCAATAAAGAAAGTTTGGCTTATGCCGATGCTCATTTAGATATTAAAGTAATTAGAGGAGATGCTACATCGATAGCTATTTTAAAAGAAGCCCGTGTTGATAACAATGATTTGTTTATAGCGGTAACATCCAGTGAAACTACCAATATTACGGCTTGTGCTCTAGCAAAGCGATTAGGGTCTAAGAAAACGATTGCCAGAATTTCGAATACCGAGTTTATAAATCACAAAGACGAAGTTGGATTTACTAAATTTGGAATAGACGAACTAATTTCACCAGAATCTTTGGCTGCTTCCGAAATAGAGTTGTCATTAAAACAATCTTCTTTTAATGATACTTATGAGTTTGAAGAAGGAGCTCTAACGATGGTTGGTTTAAATTTGTCCAGATCTGCATCATTTGTAGGGAAAACAGTAAAGGAAGCTGCGGCTATATTCCCCGAAATACATTTTGTACCTATAGCAATTCAACGTTTTGGAACACAGTATACTATTATTCCTCGTGGGGATACCAAATTTAAAAGAGGTGATAATGTGGTGTTTATAACCTCTGAAGGTGGTGCAGAAGAACTTTGTAGGCTTACAGGAAAGACAAATCGGGAGATTAAGGATGTAATGATTCTAGGCGGAACCAAAATTGGATTTAAAGCTGCTAGGGATTTAAGTGAAAAAGGGTTTAATGTAAAAATACTGGAAGAAAATAAAGAACGTGCATTCGACATAGCAGATATGTTGCCTCATGTTTTGGTTATTCATAGCGATGGACGTAATGTAGATTTGCTTGAAGAAGAAAATATAAGTGAAATGGACGCTTTTATAGCGGTTGCTGCAAATTCTGAAACCAATATCATGTCCTGTTTGGTGGCTAAATCCAAAGGCGTGAAAAAAACAATAGCCCTTGTTGAAAACATGGATTATTTTGAGCTGTCCCATTCGGTAGGAATCGAGACGTTAATTAATAAAAAATTACTCGCGGCCAATAATATTTTTAGGTATATACGAAAGGGAGAAGTTGTGGCCATGACTAAGCTTAGCAACATGAATGCTGAATTGTTGGAGTTTGAAGTTAAGGCTACATCGGCTATTTGTAATAAAGTCATTAAAAATGTCGATTTTCCACGTTCAGCAATTATAGGAGGCGTTATTAGGAATGGCTTGGGGGTTATAGCATTAGGAGATTTTAAGATTCAAGAAGGCGATCGTGTAGTGGTTTGCAGTTTACTTCAGTCCATTAAAGGAGTAGAAAAATTATTCCGCTAGTATATGAAACTTAATTACAAAATCATTTTTCATTTTTTAGGCTTGCTGCTTTTATTCAATGGAGGGTTTATGTTATTGGCATCCCTTGTAAGTATGCTTTGTGAAGACGGTGTTACGTTCCAAATATTTTTAGCAGGTGTTGTAACGCTTGTAGTTGGGGCTTTAGCTATGTTTTTTACAAGAGAGCACAAAAAGGAAATGAATAAAAGAGAAGGTTATATTGTTGTAACCTTTGGTTGGGTTATCATGGCCCTATCTGGAGCACTACCTTATGTTTTTACCGAAAGTATCACAAGTTTTACCAGCGCTTTTTTTGAAACTATTTCTGGATATACAACTACCGGTGCAACCATTTTAAACGATATTGAAGCTGTGCCTAAAGGCGTATTGTTCTGGAGAAGCTTAACGCATTGGATAGGTGGTATGGGGATTATCGTTTTGGCTATAGCCATATTGCCACTTTTGGGAATTGGAGGTATGCAGCTTTTTGCAGCAGAAGCTCCTGGACCTAGTGCCGATAAATTGCACCCGAGAATTACAGATACAGCAAAGCGACTTTGGTTGATTTACTTTGGCTATACTGCAGCTGAAACGGTATTGCTTAAGCTAGCAGGAATGTCTTTTTTCGATGCGATCAATCATTCTATGGCAACTTTATCTACAGGAGGTTTCTCTACAAAGAATGCAAGTATAGCACACTGGAATGGGCAGCCTATAATTCAGTATATTATCATCCTGTTTATGTTCTTGGCAGGGGCAAACTTTGTTTTGAGTTATTTTGCCTTTAAGGGAAGGGTACAAAAAGTGATTAAGGATGAAGAGTTTAAACTGTATTTTAAATTTATTCTGATATTTACCGCCATTGCAGCTGTGATTATTTATTTTAGGGCAGATGTTTCTGTATCGTCTGTTGAACATCCTATGGTATGGGGAGCTGGAGAGAGTGCGTTTAGGCATGCGTTGTTTCAAGTGTTGACCGTTATTACTACTACTGGATTTATTACAGCCGATTTTACTATGTGGACACCTTTTTTGGTTGTATTCTTTTTTGGTCTTATGTTTTTGGGAGGGTCTGCCGGTAGTACTTCAGGAGGTGTAAAAGTGGTAAGACATTTAATTATGATTAAAAATGGCTTTATGGAGTTTAAGAGAACATTACACCCTAATGCTATTTTACCAGTTCGCTACAATACTAAAGCTATTTCGGGAGATATTGTTTTTAATATTTTGGCCTTTTTCATTTTATATATGCTCTCGTTTATTGTAGGAGCTTTGGTCTTTTCAATGTTTCAAATAGATTTTAAATCGTCTGTAGGACTGGCTGCCTCTAGTTTAGGAAATGTGGGGCCTGCTCTGGGGGATTTTGGACCTGTTAACAATTATGCTGCATTACCACCTTTGGCGCAATGGTGGGCTTCCTTTTTAATGCTTATAGGACGTTTAGAACTCTTTACGGTACTTATTTTATTTACACCGTTCTTTTGGAGAAATAGATAAAATGTTCATTTTCAGTCTTTTTATTGTATAATGTAATGGTTTTTTGTTTAATCACTTGATTATAAGTAACTTGTGTTTAGGATAGATGATTAATCTCCTTGTTGTCGATAGGGGAGTAATCGCCTGCTTGTCTGTTTAATATTCGTTTCATTTTAAACTTTGAAATTATAGATGACTAAGGTGTTAAATATGGTAAGATATAATTCGCTAAAGAATAACTAGAAACTAAAACTTAAGAAAGGAATTGTACTCATGTTAAGTCAAAGTTTTTAGTAATTACTGAAACCTATTTTGAAAGAAAAGATATGGCGTAATTAGATAATGAAAAGACTATTCCTTAATTAGTTTTATCGTTTTTAATTTCTTGCCAGAATTTATTTCAGCAAAGTAAATACCCGATTTAAGCTCACTGGTATCTAGGCTGCCTTTAGTAGTTTTAATGTTTTCTTTACTAATTATCTGGCCTACATGGTTGTAAATGGTTATAAAATTAATTTCAGTTTTTGCTGAAAAAAACAATTTGTCTTCCAAAGGGTTTGGGTAATAAGTTAACTCAATGAGCTCATTGTCTTTAGTATTTAGTAGGGCAGAAGTTAGAGATATGTCGTCTAAGCCAATGAAATCGCTAGAGCCATTTTGATAAGCTACTATTCGAAATCTAACGTACTGATTTCCTGTAGGAATGTTTACAGTGAATTCTTCCCAAGTATCACCTGAAGAATTTGCATTGGATGGGCCTGGATTGGGGTCAATGTCTATATGAATATCGGGAGATGACCAATCTGAACCATTGTCAAAAACTAATTCGTAATAAATATAATCTGAAGAGTCATAACCTTTAAAGTTACACCAAAAACTAAAGTCAACCGAAATACCACCTATATTGATTGCATCAAAGGTAAGGATGTGCTCTGGACTTGAGTTACCTGTTTCTGATTCAGAATGTGGGTTGTCCAAGTCCCTGCCAGCAAAATAGAATGAGCCAGATCTAGCTCCGTCTAGACTACCTAAAGCTCCAGAGTAAATATCCCAAACATCTGTATCTGTATTAAGGTTGTAAAGTGGGATATTGGTGCTGTAATTCCAATTGTCTGAACCAGAGCCTTCAAAACCTTGAAAAACTATTTGGGCAACTGTTGAATTGTAAATAGAAATGAAAAACATTAGAACTACCATTTTGTATGGTTTCACTTGGGGGATTAAAAAATACATTCTTAAAATTGTTAGGGGATTATACCAAACAAAATTAGATAAGCTCTAAGGTTTTTGAAATACCTAAAATTGAGTAATTTTTAATGGTAAAAATGGAGGAATTTAGTAGCGTCTACAAGCGAATTAATTTTTAGTTTTTGTTTAATATTTCTCCAATGTGTCCTAACAGTAAAGATAGAAATATTAAGTGTTTTGGCAATCGTATCTGCGTTATGCCCGTGAGCATATTTTAATAGTATTTCCTTTTCCCTTGTGGTTAACGATTGAAATTTGATAAGGTTCTTTGAATGGAAAGTATTGTTTGACTGGAACTTTTTAAATAACCTTAGTACATTTGAGGCATCCGTAGGAGCTTTTATTTTTAATAGTATATTACCATCATCATCAGCACCTTCATAACTAACCTTGTACTCTTGGTTGCTTAAGGGACTAATGTCATTAATAAGCCAATCCATAGCTTCTTTTTTAGATACAAAATGGCGTGGCATCAAGGGGATGTTCAATCCGTCAAAGCTTTCAACAACACTTAAATGAGAGAACACGTCTTTGCTAACAACGAAAGCAAATTTTTTAACACCAGTCGCAAAGCAGGGATGAACCACATGTTGTTCGGCCCATTTTTTTGTGCTTTCAGTCATTATAAAAGTGAAGTTTTTATGCAACCATAAAGCTTTAGAGGCTTTATGCTTTTGTTGTATGGCTACAAACAAAAGCATTTCTTGTTTAAAAACGAAAACATTCTCTGGAGATTTAATCCAAGTTTGAATTGTTAAATTGTTGGACTCGTCAAAATAAACTTGGAGATAATCGGTTTGATGAATGATCATAAATTAAGGAAGGTCTTTTTAAGGTAAATGTAAAAAGTTTATTTATAAAAATAAATACTCACTTTTAAGTATAAATCAAGAAAGTTAAATGATCTATAAAAGTAAGTGTAAGCTCCCCTTAAAACCGAACTGTTTAAAAGTGTAAAAATAATATTAACTTTAAACAGTAATTATGAGAAAAAGTAAATTCAGTCCTCAGCAAATAGCGAAGATTTTAAAAGAGTTCGATAATGGGAAAAGTGTCGAACAGATAACGCGTGAACACGGTGTAAGCACTTCCGCCTTCTATAAATGGCGTGAGCGCTATGCTGGCATGAACGGTAAAGAACTCAAACGCATCAAAGAGTTGGAGGAAGAAAACCGCAAACTCAAACAGATGTATGCCAATCTGGCTCTGGACCACCAAATGGCCAAAGAGATCATCGAAAAAAAGCTTTAAGGCCCTACCGTAAACGAGTAATAGCCCAAGAACTTATTCACTACGGTATCAGTAGGGCGTGCCGTGTTTTAAATATGAGTAAGAGTGTTTACTATTACACGCCATTGCCTAAAGAGGATAAAGAGATAGAGCGAGCATTGCTCCAAAAGGCAGAGGAACATCCAGAAGAAGGGTTTTGGAAGGCTTTTGACCGCTTAAAGGATGAAGGCAAGCCTTGGAACCACAAACGCGTTCACCGTGTATACAAAGCATTGGGATTACCGTTAAGGCGCAAAGCCAAGAAACGTTTACCGGCAAGAATAAAAGAACCTTTAGATGTCCCGCAAGCTCTTAATTATACTTGGAGCATGGATTTTGTAACGGATGTACTTGAAAACAAAAGACGTTTTAGAGCTTTCAATGTTATTGATGATTATAACAGGGAGGCCCTGCATATAGAAATAGATTTTTCCTTGACCAGCAACCGTATCGTTTGGGTTCTGAACCATTTAGTAAACAAAAGAGGCAAGCCCCAAAAGATACGCATGGACAATGGGCCTGAGTTCATAGCAAATATCACATCTGTGTGGAGTGAAATCCATGGCATAACGTTTCAATACATACAACCAGGCAAACCAACCCAGAATGCCTTTATAGAACGCTTTAATGGTTCTTTCAGGAGGGGCGTACTCAATCGATATATTTTTGAGACCATCGACCAAGTTCGAGAACAAACCCAATTATGGATGCACGATTACAACCATTATAGGCCTCATGATGCATTAGGAAAAATGTCCCCGATAAAATATGCAGAAGTTAATTGTAATGGAGTTAGCTCCATTACAATTAAAAACAATAACTTTATTGAAATTTTAGAAAATTAGACAGTTCTAATTTGGGTGAGCCTACATAAGGGTGTGTGCCTGTGGTTGGTTTGTGTTTTTCAATTAAATGTAAAAATGTGTAACAATCTTGTAAAAATAGCTACATATAATTGAGCGCTTTTTTTGATCCTTAACTGATTTCTTCTGGGGTTTCCCGATAATAATCTTTTACATTTTAGTAACTAGATGAGTTAAAGAACAGGTTGTTCTATAACTACATCTGGTTAATGCATATAATTTAAAAATTTTAAAATTATGAGTTTTGGAGTTGTACAATCAGCAATAACTTCTATGAAAAATAATAGAAAACTATTGTCGAAAAGAAAAGAAAGTAAAGTATTAGATGGTAACTATGCTAATGTGGGATTAAAAGACTTTCCCAAAGCTACACCTGAAGCATTACAAAATTTAAAGGAAAAGTTGCAACGGGAGCAGAAGCAACGTACAGTTTTTAATACTGTTTTATTTGCAAGTATAGTTGTATTGGTAATGTTATTTGGTTTTTATTTTATGTCCTAAAAATAAAGCCGTTAAAGTAATTTAACGGCTTTCATTTATTCTATATGAACTTTAATTTGTTAGCTAAGTGCTTCTTTGATGCGTTTTATAGCTTCAATAATTTGTTCTTGAGAGGCAGCATAAGAGATACGGATACAATCCGGATTTCCAAAAGCTTCACCAGTAACAGTTGCAACATTGGCTGCTTCTAAAAGATATAAAGCAAAGTCTGACGCATTATTAATTAATTTGCCTCCAAATGTTTTGCCGAAGAATGCAGATACATTTGGAAAAACATAAAATGCACCATCTGGTACGTTTGTTTTAAAACCTTCTATATCGTTCAATAAATCCAAAATAAGGTCGCGACGTACTTTAAACTCATCGACCATATATTTAATACGATCTGGTGATTCGTTAAGCGCTGTAATGGTTGCACGTTGTGCAATACAATTGGTGCCTGAGGTAATCTGTCCTTGCATTTTGGTACAAGCCTTAGCAATCCACTCAGGAGCTCCAATATACCCAATACGCCATCCGGTCATAGCAAAAGCCTTTGCAACACCATTTACTGTAATGGTGCGGTCGTACATACTTGGTATGGCAGCAAAGCTAAAGTTTGGTGTTCCGTAATTAATGTGCTCGTATATTTCATCCGAAAGAATGTAAATATTTGGATGCTTCTCCAGCACTTTGGCTAAAGCACGGTATTCGGCTTCAGTGTAAATGGTGCCACTCGGGTTGTTGGGAGAGTTAAAAAATACCATCTTAGTTTTTGGTGTAATGGCAGCTTCCAACTGTTTCGGAGTAATCTTGAAATCGTTTTCAATACTTGAAGGGATTTCTTTGAAAGTAGCCTCGCACAAAATAGCAATGGCAGAATAACTTACCCAATATGGTGCAGGTAATAGCACTTCATCCCCAGGGTTTAAAAGCACCTGTGCTACATTGGCAATAGATTGTTTGGCACCAGTAGAAACAACAATTTGGTTTGGGGTATAGGATAAGTTGTTGTCGCGCTTAAATTTTAAGCAAATGGCTTCCTTAAGCTCACCATAACCATCTACGGGAGTATACGAGTTGTAATTTTCGTTTATGGCATTTACAGCGGCTTCTTTTATAAAGTCGGGCGTGTTAAAATCGGGTTCCCCCAAGCTTAAACCGATTATGTCTTTGCCTTCGGCTCTTAATTCCCTGGCTTTTGCGGCCATAGCCAATGTTGCAGAAGCAGGTATGCTGTTGATTCTGTTAGAAAGTAAATCCTTCATTAGTGATTAAACTGTTAAATTAGACTTGTAAGGCCGGTTTCATTCCCATTTCTTTTAAATGTTTAAAATGGGCAATGATTGCCTTACGTGTGGTTTTATATTCGTTATAAGGTAAGTTGAATTCTTTAGCTGTTTCCTTAACTATTTTAGAAATATTTGTGTAATGTATATGACTAATATGAGGAAAAATATGGTGTTCTACTTGGTGGTTTAAGCCTCCTGTAAACCAGTTAACTATTTTGTTTTTGGTACTAAAGTTAACCGTAGTTTTTAATTGGTGAACAGCCCACGTGTTTTTCATGGTGCCGTCTTTTTCAGGAAGTGGCATTTCGGCGTCTTCCATAACATGTGCTAACTGAAAAACAACACTTAAAATTAAACCAGCTGTATAATGCATAATAAAAAAGCCGATCAATATTTTCCACCAGGCAATGTCTAAAATGACCATGGGTAATACAATCCAAATAGCTAAATAAATAATTTTAGAAATAACCAGTTTACTCCAGTTCCATATAGGGTTTGGAAACTTGCCATATGATAATTTACGTTTCATATAACGGCTCATTTGTTGAAAATCTGTAGTAATGGCCCAATTAATTGTAAGCAAACCATAGAGTAATACAGAGTAGTAGTGTTGAAATTTATGATGCCAACGCCATTCAGAATGTTCTGAAAAACGTAAAATACGTCCGGCCTCTAAGTCTTCATCATGCCCATGAATATTTGTGTAGGTATGGTGTAAAACGTTATGTTGTACTTTCCAGTTGTATACATTACCAGCTAATATGTAAATACTGCTTCCCATTAATCGGTTAACCCATTCCTTGTTTGAAAAGGAACCATGGTTGCCATCGTGCATGACATTCATGCCAACACCAGCCATACCAACACCCATTACAATAGTGAGCAACAGTTGAGCCCAACCGGGAATGTTTAATGTTAAGATTAAAAAATAAGGTGTTAGGAATAACGAGAACATAACAATGGTTTTTATCCAAAGCTTCCAGTTCCCGGTACGTTTAATGTTATTGTCTTTAAAATAGTCGTTTACGCGTTTGTTGAGTGTTCTAAAAAATTTAGCAGAATCTGTTCTAGAAAATGAAAGTGCTTGTTTTGTCATTCTATTAATTTAAAATATGATAGGTGTTTAAATCCTATGCTCATACCTGCCGCAAAGATAGTTAATAAACAAATCTAACTTATAAATATTTTCATAAAAATATGGATATAAAAAGTATATTTTTGCATAAAATATCGCATTAATGGAACTTATTTTAAAATATTTTACCAACCTAACAGAAGATCAGATATCCAAATTTGAAAAATTAGAATCGCTTTATCAAGACTGGAACTTGAAGATTAATGTTGTGTCAAGGAAGGATATCGATGAACTTTACCTACGGCATGTTTTACATTCTCTTGGAATAGCAAAAGTGATGGGATTTAGTGATGGATCAAAAATTTTAGATGTTGGGACTGGAGGTGGATTTCCAGGGATTCCATTGGCTATTTTATTCCCACAATGTTCCTTTCATTTGGTAGATAGTATCGCTAAAAAATTAAAAGTAGTAGATGAAGTGGTAGATGGCTTAGGACTAACTAATGTTAAAACCACACATAGTAGAGTAGAGGCCATCGACGATACTTACGATTTTATTGTAAGTCGAGCTGTGGCAATTATGCCTACGTTCGTGCATTGGGTAAAGGGTAAAATCGCTAAACCCCAGAATAATGATCTTAAAAATGGGATTTTGTATTTAAAAGGAGGCGATTTGTCTGAAGAGTTAAAAGACTATAAAACAACAACTATATATAACTTAAGCGATTGTTTTGATGAACCCTTTTTCGAAACTAAAAAGGTAGTGCACTTACCTTTAAAATATAGAGGTTAGTGTATTATTCGAGATCTTTAACACCATTGATAAAAAAGTAATATTGTTTTTGATACCAATAGCTGTCAGCATAAAACTCCAAAGCCTTGGTGTTTTTTGTTTTTGCTGTTTTAGCTAATATTTTTTTTGCTTTTTCGAAGTTTAATTGTGCATTTGGTAAATCATTTAATTTGTTATAGCCAATTGCCAATCCAATTAAAGCGTCAAAATCTGAAGAGTCAAAGGATGTGTTAATGGAAAAATCGGAAACGGCGTTGGCATATTGGGCCAAGTGTAAATTTGAGATCCCCCTGAAAAAATATGTAAAAGGGTTTTTTTTATCATGCCTTATCGATTTAGTAAAATCTGAGAGTGCTTGTTCATGATGATTTAATTCCATATAAAATAGCCCACGATCGAAGTAGGTTTCTGCATTTGGATAGATGAGAACAAGAAAACTATAATCCTTAAGTGCCATTTCATGTTTTTCTAATGCACTATATGAAGTTGCTCTTAACTTATAAGCTTTTGCATGGTACGGATCGGTTTCTATAACATTGTTTAAATCTTTAATGGCTCCGTAATAATCATTTAAATCGTATTTGGATGTGGCAAGACTAAATAGCGCGTCAATAAAATCCGGATCAATATCTAAGGCTTTTTGGTAGTCCTGTTTAGCACCTTCGTAATCTTTTAGGCTATACCTGGAATTGCCGCGATTAAAATAAGTGTCGGCATCGGGTTTGTAAACTAGTATTTTAGAGTAATCTACTATGGCTCCAGAATAATCTCCTAAGTCATTTTTCGCAATACCTCTGTAAAAGTAGGCATTTAAGTTTTTGGGTTCAAGGTTTATAACTTGATTAAAAAGTTCTATTTTTTCGTTTAAATCTGTTGCCCTTATCGCTTTCCTGTATAATTTGTTGGCTTGGGCATAGGTTAGTATTGGTGTAAGAATAAATAAGGTAAAAAGTTTGATTTTCATGATAAGCATTGAATTTCAAATTGAATTTTTTTAAAATAAAAGTAGTGTATTTTAAAGATACAGCAATTTTAAAGCCATTTTTTGTTTTTGTGATTAATTTTTCTGTTTTTCATAGAAAGAATAATCTTTCATGTTTGTGTTTTTTATCTGGAAAAAGGACTTTTTGTCGTGTTTTTGTGAGTTTTGTCTTGTTTTTTTAGTGTTTCGTCGGGTTTAAGTGAACTTAATTGTTATATTTGATTAGTAAATTGTTATTTATTAGTTAATAATCCATCAATTGTCTCTCTATCTATGGATCCCAAATCAGTCTCTCTCCTATTATCGGTTAAGTTTGTTTTGTTGTTTTTATTTGTGGGTTTTATTGGATACTCGCAAGATGATATTCAAGTAGAAATTATTGGCGGTTCTATCGTGTACGAATACGACATCATAGAAATTACTGCCGGAAATGCTATCTCGTTTAGGATTACGAATACTGGAACAAAGTCCAAGTGTGCCAACCTTAAAGTAGAAGATATAACTTTGGACCCCTCTACTGGTTTTTCGTTAACCAATGAAGCCTTGCCTAAACATATTAAGCCTGAAGCTTGTAAAAATGGTGATAAGTATACCGATTTTACGGTTACTAACGTAAGTGGCAATTGTGATAATAGTACTTGGGTTACAATACATTTAAATGGTAGTGATGGTGATTTTGAATTTGAGTTTCGGTTAGAAGGGACTCCAGAAATAAACGTATTGGGAGGAAGTCCCTATGCCGATATAGCCAATGGATCGACTACGACTACAGCAGAAACAGGAACTTATTTTGGGGTGGTAGATCAAGGAAGTACCGTTACTCGAAATTATATTATTACAAGTACAGGTAGCTGCCCTTTAGATGTAACTGCAATTTCAAGCTCATTAAGTGATTTTTCTGTTGAGACGGATTTAATATTGCCCGATAGTTCAACAACCAACTTGCCAGTAAGCATCGATCCGGGATCCTATATTATCTTTAGTGTTACCTTTTTAGCACCAGTGTCCAGTGGTACACTTACCTCAACAATAAGTATTTCAAATTCAGATAATACAACATTTACTTTTGATGTTAGTGCAGAAATTTTTGACTATAATATACCAGGACCAGGGGGTATTACAGCTGATTTTAGATTATGGTTAAAATCAACGCGGGGAGTTACAAGAGATGCGAATTCAAAAGTAGAAAAATGGGCAGATATAGGTACAAATGGTAAGCATGCAATACAATCGAGCACAGCTAAACGACCAACTTATATTGATGATGCGACCTCTAACATAAATTTTAATCCTGTTATACAATTTGAAAACAATGGAGGTAGTACCAATGAATATCTTTACAATAATAGTAATGGCTTTTATAGCCAAGATATATTTATTGTTATGGTGCCCGACGTTGATGTTTCCACTGCATCTGGAATGACCATTTTTTCAGGATCCATATCCGATATAATTACACCAGAGAATTATGTAGATGATTCCGATGACGTAACAGGTGTAGGAATGGGGGATTTTACGTCCAATATAACAAGTGAGCGTTTATGGTATAACCAAGGCTCATCCACAACAAACCCCTATTACAGTTTACCAGCATCTTCATCGAGGGCTTATGATGTGGCCGGCATAATAAATGCGCGTAATAAGTCGGCGACGGCATCTGATGGAATGACTATTTTCTATAATTCCATAGACGATATGCCTGTGGCCACGCAAACTATTACAACATTTCAAAATGTAGGATACGTTGATACAGCGCCTGATCCTGATGTTACTTGGGGGACACCATATAAAATAGGTATAAATACTAATAGTAACTTTGGTAATCTTAATGGACGTGTAGCAGAAATCTTTACATTCGCAGAACGTGTTTCAGACGCCGATAGACAAAAAATAGAATCGTACTTAGCTATAAAATATGGGATTACTTTAGGAGCGTCGACCGAAGCCCAAAAGAACTATGTAAATTCTTTCGATACAACCATATGGGATATAACTGCCAATGCGGGGTACAATTATCACGTTGCTGGCATTGGTAGAGACTCTATTTCCGATTTAAATCAAAAACAATCAAAAACACTTAATGCTACTAATGAGGTTACAATTGGCTTAAACGGTATTTATACAACAAATAATGCCAACATAAGTGAATTTATAGAAGATGGCGATTTTTTGGTTTGGGGAAGTAATAATGATGTTTTTACAGGAACAAATACGAATACGGTAACTATTACTACAGGAGTAACAACGTCTTTAACGCGAATTGATAGAAAGTGGAAAATAGTGGAATCTAAGGAATCTGTTAATGGAGACGTAGAAAAGGTATATGTTTCTATTCCTGATGATGCGTTTAGTGGTTTCCCGTTGGGGACTGATGAAGAGTATGTATTGATTGTTGCTGATGCCGATAGTTTTTCCAATACGGATATTATTGATGTCATTCCGTTGAAATCCGATGGTAATTCAAATCTGCAAACTTGGTATGATTTTGATGGAACAAAGTACTTTACTTTTGGACGGGCTTCGAAGTTGTCAGAAAATCACGCTATACATATTGATAGTGGTGATTATTTGGTTGGAGCATCCGATCTTAATTTGAATATTGATGCATTTACTATTTCTGCATGGATAAAGTACAGTGTGTCGAGTTCAGATCCACGAACTATTGTGTCCAAAGGGAGTAAATTACAATTACGAATAAATACTTCCGATCAAGTAGAGGTGTTGGTCGATGATGATGTAACACCAAAATTTACATCCACTATGCAGCTTAACGATGGGAAATGGCACCATGTAACCCTTGTATATAATAGCGGTACGATTTTTTTATATGTTGATGGTGTTTTGGATAAATCTGAACTTAATGTGGTTGCGCCATCCCTTAATTATAACCACTTTTCGGTAGGAGCATTATATGTCGATAAAAATACTATCGAAAATCCCTTAAAGGGAGATATTGATGAGGTTTACGTTTGGGATGAAGCATTGACAGAAGGGCAGATACGTTATTTAATGAATCAAGAAATAAGTAAGACGGGTGAGGGCTTGGTAGACGGTAAAATATTGCCTCAGGCTGTGGAAAGCAATGAAGTGTCAACATTGCAATGGGATAAACTAAAAGCTTATTACGATTTTAATTCGTTCTACGGGTCTACGGTAGAAGGTCTAACGGATGATAGGAATTTCTTGCGCTTAAAATACTTAAATAAAGATAAGGATTTAGCATCCGGTCAAACAGCGCCGTTGCCATATGTGTCTACAACTAGTGGTGTTTGGAGCAATGCGGGTACTTGGCTTAATGGTGCGGATAATATGCTGCCAAATGCACTTAGTTTGGATGGGGAAACGTATATTGATTGGAATATTGTTGAAACGAATCACGACATAAGCTCTGGTGATAAAGATATTACTGTTTTAGGGCTTATAAATGCTTCAGGAACCTTAACTATTACCGATCCCGTTGTTACATCGCCCGTAGAGAATAATGATGGGCAAAGTTTAAGGGTAACGCATTATTTAGAAATAGATGGAGTCATAGATTTGGTGGGTGAATCGCAACTTGTGCAGGACGAAGGAAGTATTTTAGATGCCGATAGCGGGGGATACATCGAAAGGGATCAACAAGGAAGTGCTAATAGCTTTAAATATAATTATTGGTCGTCTTCGGTAAGCCCAATAACAGGTAATACAGAAACAAGCGGGACAGGAAGTTCTAGTGTTAATAACAATTATACTATATCGGGTGTTTTATATGATGGGACTTCTTCAGATTCTTACCAAAATATAAATTTCGATCCCGATAAAACAGCTGCCGATTCTAGTACGCCTTCTAATCCTAGAACAATAAGTACGCGTTGGTTTTATAAGTTCTATGGAGCTACTGGGGATTTTGGTTCATGGGTTAGAATTAATGAAGTGTCATCGTTGCTTCCAGGAGAGGGCTTTATAATGAAAGGAACCTCTGGAGTGACAGACCTTTCGGTATTGCAAAATTATGTGTTTAAGGGGTTGCCAAATAATGGTGATGTTAGTTTGGAATTGGACAAGTCTTTGGGAGATGTAGACCGATTGTTGGGAAATCCGTACCCTTCAGCTATTGATGCCGATGAGTTTATTTTGGATAATATAAAGACTACCGAAACCATTAATGGGGAAGTAGGAAGAAATAATGCCAATGTAATAAATGGGGTGTTGTATTTTCTGCATCACTTTGGGGAGATTAATTCGCATTATCTGGCAGATTATATTGGGGGCTATGCTACCTATACACTTATGGGCGGTACTGAGGCATATTCGACAAATAGTTCTTTTCCAATAGTAGGTGGAGGTAGAATTCCAGAACGTTACATTCCGGTAAACCAAGGCTTTTTTGTGTCTACCCATCTGCCTTCTGATGTCAGTGGGGCGACTACAACGGTAGAAGGTGGAACAGTAGTATTTAAAAATAGCCAGCGCGTGTTTGTTCGTGAAGGTATTACTGGCACAAATGAGGGGTCAGTATTTTTTAAGCCAAACAGTACGAAAAAGGCAACAGTAGAAAAACGTAAGGATGAGCGATCCAAAATCAGGTTGCGATTTATATCGCCATTAGGTTTTCAGAGACAGCTTTTGGTTGGCGTAGATAAAAATGCTACCAATGATTTTGATTTGGGATATGATGCTCCTCTTGCTGATGTTAACAAGGACGATATGTATTGGATGCTTCATGGTAGTAAGTTTGTAATACAAGGCGTTGGTAATTTTGAAGCAGATCAGGAACTGCCCTTAGGACTGAGCCTAAACCGATCTGGTATGGTGGCTATAAAAATAGATGCAGTTGAAAACCTGGATCCAGATTTGGCAGTTTATATAAAAGATGGTGTAACTGGTGAAACATATCAGATAAACAATGAACCATACGAGATTTATTTAGATGCAGGAAAATACGAAGATAGGTTCTCATTAGTATTTAAGCCAAATCAAGTTGATGATGATGAGCTTCTTGTAGATGATTATGTCGTTTATTTTGACTCAGAAACGTCCTCGTTAGTTATAAAACCCAAAGGACAAACCGAGGTGTTTAATGTTACGCTGTACAATTTCTTTGGAAAACGTTTGAAGATAAATAAGGTTAGAGCCAGAAAAGTAATAAAGCTTAAACAGCTTAAATCGGGTATTTATATTTTAAGGTTTAATACAAATAATGGTGTTGTAGTTAAAAAGATTGTAGTCAATAAATAATAACCAAGCTAGATTTTAGATTGACTTGAAAGCAAGATGAAACGCACAGCCCCGAATACTAATTCAGGGCTGTGCGTTTTAAGCAAGTAGCTATCTAGTTTACCGAGATCAAGTTGATTTCAAAAATAAGGACAGATCCACCAGGGATACCATTGTAATAGTTATTGCCATAGCCCAAATGAGCAGGAATTAAAAGCATGCCACTTCCACCTTCTTTAAAATACGTGATGCCCTCGGTCCATCCGCTTATAACCTGTTGTAGGTTAAATGAAATGCCCTCACTGTTACTTTGGTCAAAAACATTACCGTTGGTAAAGTAGCCTTTGTAGGCAACGGTTACATCAGAGGAGAAAGTAGGCTGGGCACCGATGCCTGGTTCGTTAATAATGTAATACAAGCCGGTGTTGCTTTTTTCGGCAGTTAAATTGTTATCCGCTAAATAGCTTTTTATTTCTTCATCGTTTTTAGAAACAAAATCGGTTACTTCTTTTTTTGAGCATGATAGAGCGATAACGCATGTTACTAAGGCAATAAATGTTTTTTTCATTCTTTTTTTTTTTTTTTTCAAGAAGCAAATATAGGTAATTTGTGTTCGTGCTTTAAAAAGTAAAACCACCCTGTTATTGCAGAGTGGTTTTGTTTAAGTTTCTTAGTATTTAAAATTGAAATGTTTTAAAATCTTATTTGATCATTTCGTAGCTACGCTTAATAAAGTTGGTTAACTCTTCACCTTTTAAAAGTCCTTGGGAAAGGCGAGCTAAATCTAATCCTTGGTTGATTAAGCGTTCTTGCTTTTTCTTGGTTTTAGTTGCAAGAATATCGCTTACCAATTCTGAATTTGTATTTACAACAAGATTATACATTTCTGGCATATTACCCATACCAAACATGCCGCCGCCACCAGTTGCCTGCATCTCTTTCATGCGTCTCATAAACTCTGGCTGTGTAATCATAAATGGCGAATCGTTACTGTCCATGGCTTCCAATTGAACCATAAACTTCTCAGAAGGAATAACTTCTTTTAGTAGCTCGTCGAGTGTTTTGGTTTGTTCCTCATCCAGTTTGGAAATTGTAGTGTCCTCTTTTTTAATCAATTTGTCAATGTGATCTGCATCAACACGGGCAAAAGAAATGTTTTCTTTCGTTGTTTCCAGTTTTTGCATTAAATGCGACACAATTGGAGAATCTAGCAATAACACTTCATAACCTTTTGCTTTTGCTGTTTCAATATAACTATGTTGTTCATCTTTGTTGGAAGCGTACAAGATTACCAATTTATCGTCCTTATCGGTTTGGTTCGCTTTAATCTTGTTGTACAGTTCCTCGTAGGTATAATAAGATCCGTCAACCGTTGGGTATAGAGCAAAGGCATCTGCTTTTTCGAAGAATTTCTCTTCAGAAAGCATACCGTACTCAATTACAATCTTAATGTCGTTCCATTTGGCTTCAAAATCTTCTCTGTTATTGTTAAAAAGAGATTTTAATTTGTCGGCTACTTTGCGAGTAATATAAGATGAAATCTTTTTTACAGCACCGTCGGCTTGTAAGTACGAACGCGATACGTTTAAAGGAATGTCTGGCGAATCGATAACACCGCGTAGCATGGTTAGGAATTCGGGAACAATTCCCTCTACATTGTCTGTAACAAAAACTTGATTTTGATAGAGTTGGATCCTGTCTTTTTGCATGTTTAAATCCTGTGTCATTTTGGGAAAATACAGGATCCCGGTTAAATTAAACGGGTAATCTACATTTAGGTGAATGTTGAATAAGGGCTCTTCAAATTGCATTGGATACAATTCTCTGTAAAAGTCCTTGTAATCTTGCTCCTCTAAGTCTGAAGGTTGTTTAGTCCAAGCAGGATTAGGGTTGTTTATAATATCATCTACTGTAATTTTTTTGTGCGGCTCAGTTGTTTCATTGCCTTCTTTATCTTTTATGGTTTTAGGAGTAAAGTCTGGATCATCAATTTCCTTTGTTCCAAATTTAATTGGAATAGGCATAAACTTGTTGTACTTTAATAGTAGCTCACGAATACGACTTTCTTCCAAAAACTCGGTAGAATCTTCTGCAATGTGCAGTACAATTTCGGTGCCTCTGTCGGTTTTGTCTGAAGCCTCTAGGGTGAATTCTGGACTGCCATCGCAAGTCCAGTGTGCGGCAGATTCGTCTTTATAAGATTTGGTAATAATCTCGACTTTATTGGCAACCATAAAAGCAGAATAGAAGCCCAGTCCAAAATGACCTATAATGCCAGAATCCTTAGCAGAATCTTTATATTTGTCCAAAAACTCTTCAGCTCCAGAAAAGGCAACTTCGTTGATGTATTTTTCAACTTCTTCTGCAGTCATACCAAGTCCTTGGTCTATAATGTGCAGTTTCTTGCCCTCTTTGTCTATTTTAACTTCAATTTGCGGATTGCCATATTCAACTTTTGCTTCTCCAATATTGGTAAGGTGTTTTAATTTTAAAGTAGCATCTGTTGCATTACTTATTAACTCGCGTAAAAAGATTTCGTGATCACTATACAAGAATTTTTTAATAAGTGGAAAGATGTTTTCTACCGATACATTAATATTTCCTTTTGTCATAATTCAATAAATTTATTAGGCATTCTTCAGGGAACGCTCGAAAAATTAGTTATTTGCTTTAAATACATACAGGGCAGGGCAACAAAAATGCCAATCGTTAAAAGATGACAAACTGACATTTGTTTTGAAGATATAAAGCGTGTAACAGTTCGTATTTAAGGATTTAATTTCGTATTTTTCTTGAACAGAAAACTAGAAAATGTTTAAATAAAAAAGCAGGTGTCATGTATAATTCGAAAATAATAGGTTTAGGAAAATATGTTCCTGATAATGTGGTGACTAATGACGATTTGTCAAAGATTATGGATACTAGCGATGCTTGGATACAAGAGCGAACGGGTATAAAAGAACGCCGATGGATCGAAAAAAACACGGGAGATACTTCGGCGGTTATGGGAGCTAAGGCTGCTAAGATTGCCATAGATCGTGCCGGACTGACCAAGGATGATATTGACTTTATTGTTTTTGCAACATTAAGCCCTGATTATTATTTTCCTGGTTGCGGTGTGCAAATTCAAGATATGCTGGAGATGCCAACGGTGGGAGCTCTAGATGTTAGAAACCAGTGTTCTGGTTTTGTGTACGCATTGTCAGTGGCCGATCAGTTTATTAAAACTGGTATGTATAAAAATATTTTGGTTATTGGAGCTGAATACCATAGTAATGGATTAGATAAAACCACACGAGGTAGAGGCGTTACTGTTATTTTTGGAGATGGGGCAGGAGCTTGTGTGCTATCAAGAGAAGAAGATAATACCAAAGGAATTTTGTCTACTCATTTGCATAGCGAAGGGAAATATGCAGAAAAATTAATGGTGGCATCACCAAGTATTGCGCACTGGGTGCCAGAAATTTTAGAATCTGAGAACGAAGATTTGTCATACTTTCCATATATGGATGGGACTTTTGTGTTTAAACATGCTGTGGTGCGCTTTAGTGAGGTTATCATGGAGGCTCTTGTAAAAAATGGTCTGACAAAAGGAGCTATTGATATGCTTATTCCTCACCAGGCAAATTTGCGCATTGCACAATATATTCAGAAGAAGTTTGGGTTAACTGATGAACAGGTATTCAATAATATTATGAAGTATGGAAATACAACGGCTGCTTCTGTGGTTATCGCGTTAACCGAAGCTTGGGAAGAGGGTAAGATTAATACAGGGGATATAGTAGTTTTGGCAGCTTTTGGTAGTGGTTTTACCTGGGCTAGCGCTGTTATAAGGTGGTAATGGATAGTAAGTAACAAGAACAAAAAATCCGAAACCATATATGGCTTCGGATTTTTCTAGCTATTAATCAACTCCAACTAACACTATGTCTAATGTGAAGGATCTATTTACTAGACGTAAAAAAGTATAGAATATTGCATGAAAGATAATTTTTAACGTTTTTTAACATCATAAAAAGAAAAAAAACCGAAGCCAATTGGCTTCGGTTTTTTACTTATACTAATCTTTCTTTTGCGAAATTTATTAATATGTAGGTGACTAACTCTAAATAATTATTGTTCGTTTCGGCTAGATAGTATAAAACCACAACGTATAGTTTTGATAATTATTGTGTTGTAATTTTATTTTTTTGAAAAATTATAAAAAATAACCCTACAAAAGCTTTTGTAGGGTTATTTTTATATGCTATTATGTCAATATTTCAGGGCAATTAGCAATTGAAGATAATTTTTTAATTAAGTGACTAATTCAAATAAAAATTCGATATTCGATGCTAATGGGCATGCTAGTTACAATTAAAATTAAGCACATGTAAAAAAATAACCATATTATACGAATATGTGTTATTTGTTAATTATTTAACAATTGAGGTGCGGAGTTTATAAAAAACCGCCACTATCCTTGGTTTCGTTGCTATCCCTGCTCTTTCTTCGAAGCGCTTGGTTTTTTCCTCCTCCAAAACGATAAGAGAAACCGATATAGGCAGTTCTGCTTTCCCAGTTAAACTGTCCATTAGAAGGGTAGGGTGTTTTGGCATCAAATTTAAATCGCATGCCTTTAAAGATGTCATTTACTCTAAAGCTTATTGAGCCTTTATTCTTTAAAATATTGAGACTGGCACCGGCATTTAGCATAGACATAGACCTTACGTCAAACTGAATGCTTCTGCCTCCTCCAGTGAACATGTAAAATAATTGAAACCGTAAATTTTTTGTTGCTGTAAAGTTGTTATTAATACGTGCATTAAAGGCATTATTGGTAACTTCCAACTGTTCGCCGTTTGCAATGCCTGATTGTTTTTGTAAGTATAAGTCGGTACTAGCATTGGCACTCCACCATTTGGTTATTTTATAATTGGCAGCTACCTCAAAACCATACCGATTGGTGTTATTGTAATTGGAAAACGTAAGAAGCACCTTATCTTCATCAAAAGGATCCTTATTGACAATTCTGTTAATGGTGCCGTTTACACGACGATAAAATGTGCCAAATGACAACGATCCTTTTTTTAGCTGTCTCGTGTAATTAAGTTCAAAAGAGTTGGTGAATTGTGGGTTTAAGTTTGGGTTGCCAACACTTGTAACCCGAGGGGTGGTCCACTGTCGAATCGGGTTTATTTGACCAAGTGAAGGACGGTCTACGCGTCTGCTGTAGCTAATTTGAAACTGGTTCTTTTCGGTTGGATTATAAGTTATAAATGCCGATGGGTATACCGAAAAAATAGCATCATTTACACTTAATTTGTCTGAACCTTTATAAAAGTCGCCCTCAATTTCGTATTGTTCAAAACGGGCACCCAATTGCATAGAAATTGTTTTTAATTCATAATTGTAATTGGCATAAGCCGAGTAGATGTTTCTATTGTAGGTAAATGAAATATTTGGGGTGTCCTGCGTTTCAAAGCCACCATTGCCATCTGGAACTTGGTTTCCAGAATCGTCTAAAACAAATTCGTGTTGTGAGGAATCCGAATCGTTTTCCGTTTTGTTCAATCGGTATTCAAGCCCCAATTCTAGTTTGCTGTTTTCTGATAATGGATTTGTGTAATCCAGGTTAATCAGCGTGTTGTTTCTAATATTGTTTATGTCGTTTGTGTAATTTAAAAAAGGATCAGAAGGATCTATGTATTCTTCAGAAATGGCGTTTTCGGTTCCCTTAAGTTTGGAATAATTGGATTCAAATTCAATTTTGTGCCCTTCCTTATTAAAATCTAATCGATAG
The DNA here is from genome assembly GCF_039539345.1 of Snuella lapsa. Taxonomy (NCBI): domain Bacteria; kingdom Pseudomonadati; phylum Bacteroidota; class Flavobacteriia; order Flavobacteriales; family Flavobacteriaceae; genus Snuella; species Snuella lapsa. The sequence goes on from NZ_BAABCY010000078.1 coordinate 146,604, forward strand.
TTAAAATTATAAGTTTGTTCGTAATTGTCGTTAATTGAAATATTCGTGTTGTCAGTTGCAAGGGTATTGTTGTCCTGAATTTTAACGTTTCCTATTCCTTCATTGTCAAAGTTGTTTTGTATAGTGTAAATGGAAAATGTATTCTTGTCATCTGCAAAAAAATCAATACCGAATTTTGCCAAATGAGACTCCGCATCGTTTTGAAATTTAAAATTTTGAAGTGAATTATTACCGTCTCTTTCAACAAAACCGTTATTGTCGGATTTGCCACTATTGGTGCCGTAGTTTGTGTAAAAATTTAATTTTCCAGTTTTGTAGTTCATGCCTATAGAGCCATTAAACCTTGTGTTGATGCCTCTCGTTATGCCAGTGTCAATATTTCCATTGAACCCCTGATTTGCATTTTTGTGTAAAATAATGTTTATAATACCACTCATACCTTCAGGGTTGTATTTAGCTGATGGGTTGGTAATAAGCTCTATTTGCTTAATAGAGGAAGAAGGTATTTGTTTGAGTAACTGAGAAACACTTACATTACTTGGTTTACCATCTATTAAAACACGAACATTCTCATTTCCTCTTAGACTTAAGTTACCCGTTTGGGAATCAACACTAACAGATTGTATGTTGTTAAGCAATTCAGATGCTGTCGTGCCTGCAGAGGTTAAATCCTTACCGACGTTAATAACTTTGCGATCTATTTTCTGAACAACGCTGGAGGTTTCGGCAATAACGGTGACTTCATCTAAACCTTCTAAGGCTTCCTCGAGCAGGATATTACCTAGATCAACCTTGTAGTTTCCTTTGCCAATGGTTACTTCTTTGCTAATGGTCTTGTAGCCTATGTATTGAATGTTTACTATAAAGTTGCCTTCTATAACTTTTATAATTTCGAAGGAACCGTCTTCATTGGTGATACCACCCGTTAAGGTTTCTCCAGAAACTTTTTTCACAATAACATTTACGTAGGGTAAGGGTTGTTGTAGTTTTGCGTCTAAAACTTTCCCTGAAATAGTACCGGTTTTATCGATGTTTATGTCGGGGGTTTTAGGGTATACTTCTATTATTGCTATAAAGTTTAATAGAAAGCATAGAAAATATAGTTTCTTCATTTTTTTTGATGCTTGTTTTTTTGATTGATTGTTTTCTTGTAAGACTTGAAATTACCCGTTCTGTTACTTAATTTATTTAACTTAACATCTTTTTAACATAATGAAGAAAAAAACATTAGTATTGGGTGCTTCACTTAAGTCTTTCCGGTTTTCAAATTTCGCAATTAACAGATTGGTAAATCATGGTGTGGAAGTGGTAGCTCTTGGTGTGAAGAGTGGGGATGTTTTTGGGGTATGGGTAGATACGGAAGTAAAACCATATAAAGACGTACATACGGTAACATTGTATCTTAACCCCGGAAATCAGAAGGGGTATTATGACTTTATCGTATCGTTAAGCCCTAAACGGGTCATTTTTAATCCAGGAACAGAGAATCCTGAACTTTATACTATATTAAAGGCTAATGGTATTTGTTTTGAAGAGGCCTGTACGTTAGTGTTGCTTGCTTCTAATCAGTATTAGGCCAATAAAAGTAAGTAATCCGTTAAGAGGTAAAAGTTCATAGCCCAATACATAGCCTCCTAATCTTTCAGGAGGAATTTCACCTATAATAGTTATTAGAATAACAGAGCATAATGCAACTATCCATACGTATTTGTCTTTTACTTTGTATTTTGTGAAAATACCAAATGCAAATAGCCCCAATAATGGTCCATAGGTGTAACCTGCAACAGTCAATAGACTGTCAATAACATTGCTGTTGAGCACGTATTTAAAGATAATAATAGCAATGATTAGTAAAATGCTCATGCCGATGTGGGCTTTCTTCCTAATGCTTTTTTGTAGTGCTTTTGGTTTTTTGTCAATATTTAAAAAATCTATACAAAAGGATGTGGTTAATGATGTTAAGGCACTATCCGCACTGCTATAGGCCGCAGCAATTAAACCTAGCATAAATGTAATGGCAAGAGTAATTCCTAAACCACTGTTTAGGGCTATTTCTGGGAATAATAAATCGGTTTTAGGCTTGCCATCCATTAGGGGGATGGCTATATTATGCTTATTTGCAAATATGTAAAGTAAAGCGCCTAAGTACATGAATAACAATGTTACAAAAACCAATACAATACTAAATGAGACCATATTTTTCTGGGCATCTTTTAAAGATTTACAGGTTAGGTTTTTTTGCATCATATCTTGGTCTAAGCCTGTCATGCAAATTGTGACAAACATGCCTCCTATAAATGATTTGACAAAATGACTTCGTTCTAAAAAACTATCCGTAACAAATATATTGCTGTAAGTTTTTAACTCGTTTGAAGCTAAAAATTCACTAAAGCTCCAACCTAAACTTTCATTTATAAAATAGATAGAAAGTATAACCGCCAATATCATGAATAAAGTTTGTAGCGTATCGGTCCAAACAATGGTCTTAATACCGCCTTTGTTAGTGTAAATCCAAATAAGCGAAATTGAAATAACAACGGTAATTTCAAACGGAACATTCCACGCCTTGAATACAAATTGCTGTAACACGATGGCTACTAAAAACAATCTAAAGGCAGCGCCTAAGACTCTAGAGACAAAAAAGAAAAAGGCACCCGTTTTATGGCTAACAACACCAAAGCGCTGTAATAAATATTCGTAAATCGACGTGACATTAAGTTTGTAATAAATAGGTAATAGAATATAAGCAACAACAAGATATCCAAACATGTATCCTAATACCACTTGAAAATAACTAAACTGCGATCCTTGTATCCATCCAGGAACCGATATGAAAGTTACGCCAGAAAGAGAGGCTCCAACCATACCAAACGCTACCAAATACCACGGCGATTGCTTTCCTGCTTTAAAAAAATCGTCATTATTGTCGTTTTTTCCAGTAAAATAAGAGATTGTTAAAAGTACCCCAAAATAGCCAGCGATAAGTAGTAAGATTTGTGTTGCGGTCATAAGTAAAAATAGTAGCTGTTATATATAAGTTTTTCAAATTACAAATATTAAGCTTCAAATTCCAAATCCAATGCCCCGTATTTAAAAGAATGTTTTAAAATTAGTGAATTTGGTGTCTAAATAGTAATTTCGCATCTATGGAATTTTCTTCAAGATTACTGGAACGAGCTGTTAATGAGATGTCACAACTACCAGGTATAGGTAAACGAACGGCATTGCGTTTGGTCTTGCATTTGTTAAGACAGCCAAAAGAACAAACTGTAGCTCTGTCCGAAGCATTGAAGCAGATGCGTCAAGATGTGAAATTTTGTAAATCTTGTCATAATATTAGTGATGCCGATCTTTGTGAAATTTGTGCAAGCCCCAATAGAAATGAATCTGTTGTTTGTGTAGTGGAGGACATCAGGGATGTTATGGCAATAGAGAATACAAGTTCTTTTAAGGGGTTGTACCATGTTTTGGGAGGGAAAATATCACCAATGGACGGTATTGGGCCTCACGATTTAAATATTGAGTCGTTAGTAAAAAAGATTGAACAGGGGAAAATAAAAGAACTTATTTTTGCGTTAAGTTCTACTATGGAAGGAGATACAACTAATTTTTACATATATAAACAAATTCAAGATTATAAAGTTTACACATCTACTATTGCCCGGGGGATTGCAGTGGGCGACGAATTGGAGTATGCCGATGAGGTTACTTTAGGAAGGAGTATAGTAAACAGAATACCTTTTGAAAACTCCTTGAAATCGTAATTTATTTTTAATGTGTAAGACCAAACCTTTTACGGTGGAGGAATTAAGTGGTTTTAAAATGCGACTGATCTTTTAAAAACATTTATTGAATACGTGAAGCTCTCAATTGTTATACTAAATTATAATGTTAGATACTTCTTGGAACTTTGTTTGAAAAGTGTTCAAGAAGCAGTTAAAACCATAGATGCAGAAATTATTGTTGTAGATAATAATTCGGGCGATAATAGCTGCGATATGGTGACACATTTGTTTCCAGACGTCATACTTGTAAAGAATACAGGTAACTATGGGTTTTCTAAAGCAAATAATATAGGCGTTTCAAGAGCCAAAGGTGATTATGTTTGTGTTTTAAATCCAGATACAGTCGTGCCTGAAGATGTTTTTGTGAAACTTTTGGAGTTTTCTGAATCAAAAGAACAGCTTGGAATTGTTGGATGCAAATTAATTGATGGAAGTGGGCATTATTTGCCTGAAAGTAAACGTAATGTGCCATTTGTTGAAAGGGCTTTCAAAAAACTGCTAGGGAGCACTAAGGATTACTATGCCAGTCATCTCAATAAAGATGCTGTTGGGGAAGTAGATGTATTAGTAGGAGCATTTATGTTTATGAAACGGGAACTTTATGTCTCTATGGGAGGATTTGATGAAGATTATTTTATGTATGGCGAAGATATCGACTTGTCATATAAAGTTTTAAGGTATGGATTCCGTAATTATTATTATGGAGGTACTACGGTTATTCACTTTAAAGGAGAAAGTACATTAAGAGATAAATATTACACACAGCGCTTTTATGGGGCTATGCAAATATTTTACGAAAAACATTTTAAAAGAAATTTGCTTTTCGATATGCTTGTTTGGTTGGGAATTAAAATAGCTTGCTTTTTTGGGAGATTACCAAAAGCAAGAAAGGCAAAACAAGTAGATAAATATATATTGATGTCAAATAAAATGGATAATAAATTACAGGCTGTTTTGTCAAAGGAAGTAGTTTTGTCATCATATTTAAAAGGTGTTAATGATGATACAGAGGTGATTTTTGATACAAACGTACTTGGTTATAAAGAAGTTATTAATATGATGGAAAATGGAAATGGAAGTAAATCTGTGACTTACAAAATAATGCCTAAAGAAGCTAATTTTGTTTTGGGTAGTAACAATGCAGCTAGTAAAGGAGAGGTTATATTGTTTTAATAAGGTATTTTGTAAATAATTTAAAAAAAACAATGTTTTTTCGTTAATTTTGCAAACGAAAATTTAAAAACAAGTTTTACGTTATTGATATGGCAAGATTTGAGCTTAAGTTACCAAAAATGGGAGAAAGTGTTGCAGAAGCAACAATAACATCTTGGTTAAAAGATGTTGGTGATACGATAGAACTTGATGAAGCAGTTGTAGAAATAGCTACAGATAAGGTCGACAGTGAGGTGCCTAGTGAAGTAGATGGTGTTTTAGTAGAAAAACGGTTTAGTGTTGATGATGTCGTGCAAGTTGGTCAGGTAATAGCTGTTATAGAGACCGAAGGGGATGTTGATGGTGAAGAGGAAACCAAAGAGGAGGAATCAAAACCTAACGAAGAAGTGGTAGCACAAGTGGAACAAGTCATTACGGTGGCAAAAGAAACAGTTGCTCCAGTAAGTTCAGGAGTTGGGCGTTTTTATTCACCGTTGGTTAAAAATATAGCTAAGCAAGAAGGGGTTTCGCAAGCAGAATTGGATAAACTTACAGGTAGTGGTAAGGATGGGCGTGTCACTAAAAATGACATTTTAGCCTATATAGAAAATAAAGGTGCGGCTAAAGGAGAAGTTTCTGCGCAGAAAGAAACCAAGGAAGTTCAAGCCGTTTCAGACAACAAAGGAGATTTGATACCTCAAAAAAATGCAGTCACTCCAGTTGTGGCAAGTGGAGAGGATGAGGTTGTAGAGATGACCAGGATGGGTAAGATTATAGCGCATCATATGGTAGAGTCTGTACAAACTTCTGCCCATGTACAAAGTTTTATTGAAGCAGATGTTACTAACATTTGGAACTGGAGGAAAAAGGTAAAAGATGGTTTTATGAAACGAGAAGGTGAGAACTTAACCTTTACACCTATCTTTATGGAAGCTATTGCCAAAGCACTTCGGGATTATCCAATGATGAACATTTCTGTTCAGGGCGATACCATTATTAAGAAGAAAAATATCAATTTGGGCATGGCAGCAGCCTTGCCAGATGGTAATTTAATTGTACCTGTTATAAAAAATGCCGACCAACTTAATTTGGTAGGCATGACCAAACAAGTTAATGATTTGGCTAATCGCGCAAGGATCAATCAATTAAAGCCAGATGATATTCAAGGCGGTACTTATACTGTTACTAATGTGGGGACTTTTGGCAGCATAATGGGAACGCCAATCATTAATCAACCACAAGTAGGTATATTGGCATTAGGAGCTATACGAAAAGTGCCTGCCGTTATAGAAACACCAGAAGGCGATTTTATAGGTATTCGTTATAAGATGTTCTTGTCGCATTCCTATGACCACCGTGTTGTTAATGGGGCGCTTGGGGGGCAATTTGTTAAAGCTGTAAAAGATTATCTCGAAGCATGGGATGTGAAAAGAGAGATTTAAGACCATACATGATTGTAAGAAAAGTTAAATCCAGCCTAAAAGGGCTGGATTTTTATTTCCTACACTTTTCAATTTAGTATCTTTACCGCTTTAAACTTTAGTAGATGCAACTTAATTTAAATAAACCAATTTGTTTTTTCGACCTAGAAACAACAGGAGTTAATATATCGCAAGATCGAATTGTGGAAATTTCAATTTTAAAGGTGTTCCCAGATGGAAAAGAAGAAAGCAGAACATGGTTGGTTAATCCAGAAATGCCAATCCCAAAAGAAGTAACTGCAATCCATGGGATTTCCGATGCTGATGTTGCGGATAAGCCAATATTTAAAGAGCTGGCAAAAGAGGTTCATAATATGATTAAAGATTCCGATTTAGGTGGTTTTAATTCGAATAGATTTGATATTCCTTTATTGGCCGAAGAAATGTTACGGGCTGAAATGGATTTTGATATGAAAAGTCGTGTTGCAGTAGATGTGCAAACCATTTTTCATAAAATGGAACAACGTACTTTAAGCGCAGCCTATAAGTTCTATTGTAATAAAGACTTAGATGGAGCACATAGTGCAGAAGCAGATACCAGAGCAACTTACGAAGTATTAAAGGCTCAAGTGGAAAAATATGATGAGATAGAAAACAATACTAAGTTTTTGGCTGAATTTAGTTCTAGGAAGAACTTTGCCGATTTTGCAGGATTCATTGCTTACAACAAAAAAGGAGAAGAGTGCTTTTCTTTTGGTAAGCATAAAGGAAAACTTGTTACTGAGGTACTCGATAAAGAACCTGGTTATTTTGGATGGTTGCTCAATGCCGATTTTCCTTTGTATACAAAAAAGGTACTTACAGCTATCAAGCTAAGGAGTCTTAATAATAAATTAAGTTAGTTTTCTAAGAACAGACGTAGAAGTTGGTTTAAAAACAGATACGTTCCAAAAACCTAAATTTTAATATAAATGAAGCTTATTTGTGTAGGTAGAAACTATACGGAGCATATAAGAGAACTGGAAAATGAAAAACCTACCGATCCCGTAGTGTTTTTAAAACCAGACACGGCTATCTTGCTAAAAAAACAACCATTTTTTATTCCAGATTTTTCAAATAATGTGCATTATGAAGTTGAAGTATTGGTTAAGATTAATCGCGTAGGGAAATACATAAATAGAAAATTTGCACATAAATACTACAGTGAAATAGGATTGGGACTCGATTTTACAGCTAGAGATTTGCAGGGCGAGTTAAAAGAAAAGGGACTGCCTTGGGAAAAATCGAAAGCTTTTGATGGTTCAGCTGTGGTGGGTAAATGGCTTTCCGTAAGTGAGTTTGAAGATGTTAATGCAATTGGATTTTCTTTGAAAAAGAATGAAAAAATTGTACAATCAGGAAATACAAGCCATATGCTTTGGAGAATTGATGAATTAATAGAATATGTGTCAAAATATTTTACTTTAAAGATAGGAGATATTATCTTTACTGGAACTCCGGCTGGAGTTGGTAAAGTTGATGCCAACGATAAATTAAAAGGATTCATAGAAGACAAAGAAATGTTTTCAATAACAGTTAAATAAATGGGAAATTATTACAAATTAGATAGAGTTCGTGAATTAGCTGATAATGATGAGGATTTCATCTTAACCTTGGCAGAAACATTTTTAGAAGAAGTATCGGAAGATGCCGAACGATTAAAAAAAGCAGTGGCAGAAGGCGATTGCCATAATGCCTATCAGGCTGCACACAAAATGAAGCCTACTGTAGATTTGTTTCAATTGGGCATACTTGATGACTTGATAGAAGTACAAGATTGGGGGAAATTTGAAAAAAGAGATTTAGATATTACTCCTAAGTTAGAAATTGTTATGAATGCGGTAGACAATGCTATTGCCGAAATAAAGTCAGACTTTAATTTGTAAAAAAGATGCTAGCCGAAATTATAACGATTGGAGATGAGCTCTTAATTGGGCAAGTTGTAGATACTAATTCGGCATTCATAGCGAAAGCACTTAACAAAATAGGGGTTTCAGTCTTCCAAATTACCTCAGTTCAAGACGATAAAGAGCATATTCTTAATGCACTGGCAGCAGCAGAAACCCATGCCGATATCATACTTATAACAGGAGGGCTGGGGCCAACCAAAGACGATATCACCAAAAAGACCATTGCAGAGTATTTTAACGACACTCTGGTTCGAGATATTTCAGTGCTTGAAAATATTGAATCCATCTGGAAAAACTATACAAGGCAAACACTACTGCAAGTAAACAAAGATCAAGCGTTGGTGCCATCAAAGGCTAAGGTGTTAATGAACAGGTATGGCACGGCTCCAGGTATGTGGCTTGAAAAAGGAGAAAAAGTATTCGTGTCACTTCCGGGAGTGCCCTTCGAAATGAGGGCTTTAATAGAAAATGAAGTCATTCCCAAACTGACAAACAAATTTCACTTTCCGTTTATTCTTCACAAAACCATGTTGGTTTACGGCTTGGGGGAAAGCACCTTGGCAGATAGAATTGCTATATGGGAAGATGCTTTGCCAAAGCACATTAAATTGGCTTATTTACCAAGTTTGGGAAAAATGAGGTTGCGCTTATCCGCAAAAGGTTTTGATGAATCCCAGATAAGAAAAGATGTTCAAGATCAAATAGATAAAGTTATCCCCTTGATTAAAGATGTCTATTTTGGTTTAGAAGATGAGGAAGGCGATTTAGAAGTTATTATAGCTCGACAGCTTACTAGAACAGGAATGAGCTTGGCAATAGCCGAAAGTTGTACTGGAGGTAGTTTGGCTAAATGTTTTACATCGAAGCCTGGAGCGTCTTTATACTTTAAAGGTGGTGTGGTAACCTATGCAACACAGTCTAAAGTAGATCTTTTAGGTGTGCCAGAAGAACTTATTGAAGCCCATTCAGTAGTAAGTGCCCCAGTTGCTGAGTCTATGGCACAAAATGTACTTCGACTGTTTAAATCCGATTTTGCTATCGCTACTACAGGTAATGCCGGTCCAACAAAAGGTGATAGCGATGCAGAAGTAGGAGATGTCTTCATTGCTATAGCGACAAAAAATAAGGTTTATTCAGAGAAATTTAACTTAGGAAACCATCGTACTAAAGTTGTAAATAAGTCGGTGCATAAAGCTTTAGAATTACTATTAAAAGAAATTTTAAAAAATAGATAACAAATTGGTTGTCATAAAATAAAGATTTTGTATATTTGCACCTCGTTTTTAAATAACAAAATATATTTAAAGTTATAGATAATGTCAAGAGTTTGTGAACTTACAGGGAAGAAGGCAATGGTTGGTAACAACGTGTCTCATGCATTAAACAGAACTAAACGCAAATTTAATGCGAATTTAGTAAAGAAACGTTTTTACATTCCAGAAGAAGACAGCTGGATAACTTTAAAAGTTTCTACATCTGCTTTAAAAACTATAAATAAAATAGGTATTTCTGCAGCAATTAAGGAAGCTAAGTCTAAAGGGTTTTTAAAATAATAGCTGTATTTAATAAGTAAAAGAAATGGCAAAGAAAGGCAACAGAATACAAGTAATATTGGAATGTACTGAGCATAAGGAGTCTGGTAAACCGGGAACTTCTAGGTATATTACAACAAAAAATAAGAAAAATACGCCTGATAGAATGGAGTTAAAGAAATTTAACCCAATATTAAAGCGTATGACAGTTCACAAAGAGATTAAATAATATAGATATTTTCGTTTTTATTGAAAATGTCAAATAACGCATAGAGTCATGGCAAAAAAAGCAGTAGCATCATTACAGACAGGGTCAAAGAGATTAACAAAAGCAATAAAAATGGTTAAGTCTCCAAAAACAGGAGCTTACATGTTTGTAGAATCTATTATGAGCCCAGACGAAGTTAACGACTTTTTAAAAAAGTAGTCTGTTAGACCTTTTTTATTACGATATTTAAAAGCAGCTTTCCAAATGGAAGCTGCTTTTGTTTTATATTTGTGCATCGTCTTAAGGGCAAATGGTATAGAGTTTATAAACTCCCTTGGTTGTTTAATGGAAACTTCCAATATTTATTGGGAACAAACTATATAGAGAGTGTTCTAGGAGCATTTGTTAGAAAAACATTTTGATTTGAGACAAGTTATGCAGCATTAAAATCTCGATTATCGAGTAAATAATACATCAACAAATAATTTTAAAAAATGAGTTTTTTTAAAAAAATATTTTCATCAGAGAAAAAAGAAACATTAGATAAAGGTTTGGAGAAATCTAAAACCAGTTTTTTTGGAAAGTTAAGTAAAGTAGTTGCTGGAAAGTCTAAAGTAGACGATGAAGTATTAGATGACCTTGAGGAAGTATTGGTCTCTAGTGATGTTGGTGTTAATACAACCTTAAAAGTAATTGAACGTATTGAAGAACGTGTGTCCAGAGATAAATACTTGGGCACCGATGAACTTAATCAAATCTTAAGGGAAGAGATAGCAGGTTTGTTAAGTGAAACACACTTGGGAGAAGAAACAGAATTTACGATTCCCCAAGATAAAAAGCCCTATGTTATTATGGTAGTTGGTGTTAATGGTGTAGGCAAAACTACGACAATTGGCAAATTGGCCTATCAATTTAAAAAACAAGGACTCAATGTGGTTCTTGGGGCTGCGGATACATTTAGGGCAGCTGCAATAGACCAACTTCAAGTGTGGGCAGATCGTGTAGACGTACCTATTGTAAAACAATCTATGGGAAGCGATCCGGCTTCTGTGGCTTTCGATACTTTGCAAAGTGCCGTAAATCAAAATGCAGACGTTGTTATTATAGATACTGCCGGACGATTGCACAATAAAGTAAATTTGATGAACGAGCTCACCAAAGTAAAGCGTGTAATGCAAAAAGTGGTAGAGGGAACTCCAAACGATGTGTTGTTGGTATTAGACGGTTCTACAGGGCAAAATGCTTTCGAACAGGCCAAACAGTTTACAGCGGCAACAGAAGTAAGCTCCTTGGCCGTAACCAAGTTGGATGGTACAGCTAAAGGAGGTGTGGTTATTGGTATTAGCGATCAGTTTAAAATCCCTGTGAAATATATAGGAGTAGGAGAAGGTATTGAAGACCTTCAGGTGTTCAATAAATATGAATTTGTAGATTCGTTTTTTAAGTAAACGTATCACTTCTCTGTAGATAGGGATTTCAGTATTTAAGTAAATTATATCCGTTGTGAGCTTTGCTATATACCATAATTTTGTTATAAATGCTTCCCATAAAAAGGTGTTCAATGCAATTTCACAACCAAATCATCTCAATAATTGGTGGACACTCAAAAGTTCTGGAGAACCTAAGCTAGATGCTGTCTATAACTTGAATTTTACAGATAAATACAACTGGTATTGTATGGTTTCTAAATTAGAGCCCAATATATCAATGCATTTTAAAATGACAAAGGCCGATGCAGATTGGAATCCAACAACTTTTGGATTTGATTTGGAAATAAGAAACAATCAGACTTTAGTTAGATTTAGTCATATTAATTGGCCCTATCAGAACGACCATTTTAAGCATTCCTCATTCAGTTGGGCATTATTGCTTAAGGGGTTAAAAGATTATATAGAAGGAGGTATTGTTGTACCTTTTGAAAAGCGTAGTTGACCAATTAGAGCTATTGGTAACTAATTATCCATAAGCATTACGTATCTTTGCGCCCTGATTTACAAAAGATATGCGCACAAAATCCCTTAAGAAAAATAAGATAAACGTCGTAACACTAGGTTGTAGTAAGAATGTTTACGATAGTGAGGTGTTAATGGGACAGCTTCAAGCAAGTGGAAAAGAAGTCGTTCACGAAGAGGAAGGTAATATTGTGGTTATTAATACCTGTGGATTTATTAATAATGCCAAAGAGGAAAGTGTTAACACCATATTGGAATTCGTTCAAAAAAAAGAAGAAGGAGCAGTCGATAAGGTGTTTGTTACAGGATGTTTAAGCGAACGTTACAAGCCAGATTTGATAAAAGAAATTCCCAATGTAGACGAGTATTTCGGAACCACTGAACTTCCTGGTTTGCTCAAAGCTCTGGGAGCCGATTACAAGCACGAATTAATAGGAGAGCGTTTAACAACGACGCCAAAGAACTATGCTTATTTAAAAATAGCCGAAGGGTGTGATAGACCTTGTAGTTTTTGTGCTATTCCTTTAATGCGTGGAAAGCATAAAAGTACACCCATTGAAGAAATAGTCCTGGAAGCAGAAAAACTAGCTGCCAAAGGCGTAAAAGAATTGATTCTTATTGCGCAAGATTTAACATATTATGGTCTTGATCTGTATAAGAAGAGAAACCTTGCCGAATTACTGGAGGCTTTAGTAAAAGTTGAAGGCATTGAGTGGATTCGTTTGCACTATGCGTTTCCAACTGGATTTCCAATGGACGTTTTGGAGGTTATGAATCGCGAACCTAAAATTTGTAACTATATCGATATCCCATTGCAACACACCAGCGACCCAATATTAAAAAGTATGCGCAGGGGCACAACAAAGGAAAAGACCACGAAATTGCTCCGGGATTTTAGAAAAGCGGTACCAAACATGACCATTCGTACCACGCTTATTGTTGGATATCCTGGAGAGACTGAAGAAGATTTTCAAACCTTAAAGGATTGGGTACAAGAGATGCGTTTTGAACGTTTGGGGTGTTTTACTTATTCGCATGAAGAAAACACACATGCCTATAATTTAGAAGATGATATACCAGAGGAAGTTAAACAGGAGCGTGCAAATGAGATCATGGAAATACAATCCCAAATTTCATGGGAATTGAACCAAGAAAAAATTGGTCAGGAATTTAAAGTGGTTATCGACAGAAAAGAAGGTAACTATTTTGTGGGGCGTACCGAATTTGATTCGCCAGATGTAGACAATGAGGTTTTAATAGATGCAACCAAAACCTATTTAAAAACAGGTGAATTTACAACTGTTAAAGTTACAGAAGCGGCCGATTTCGATTTATATGCCGAAGTAGTGAACTAATAGGATAGTTTACAATATAGAGTTAAACACACAAAGCTTGGGAAATCCCCAAGCTTTGTGTGTTTAATAGAAGAGAATTCCTCGAGGCTCAGCCTTGGGGATAGTTCGTTTCAAGAAATTCTTTATTTAATAGTTGGCATTTGTAACGCGATCATCCGTCAAGGTTTTAACAAAGGAAACCAAACTGGCAAGTTCTTCGGGTTTTAATTCTAAAGACTCAAAAGGAAGCGTCTGGTGATCTAAATTAAAGCCCAGGCCAGCACCCCCGCCTTTATTGTAAAAGTCCATAACCTCTTCTAATGTATTATAAACACCATTATGCATATACGGTGCTGTTAATGAGGCATTACGAATAGTAGGTGTTTTAAACATGCCATAATGGAGCGGTTCATTGAATTTCCAGTAAAACCCAAGATCTTCATCCAATTCTTCATTGGCTTTTGTTTTTGGGACACCAATAACTTCTTTTTCGGTTTCATTAAAAAATGGAGGGACTGTACCGTTGGTCAATGGGATAAAATGACAGGTAGCGCATAAGGCCTTGCCCATAAAAATGTTATAGCCCGCTATCTCCTCTTCGGTAAAAGTATCTTCTTCACCACGCATGTTTTTGTCAAATTTAGAATCGAATCCATTAAGTGTAGAAATGTAAGATGCAATGGCTTTAACTACTTCGGTGTTTTTGGTTGGAATATGTCCAAATGCATCTTTAAAAAGAGGGGCATAAGTACTGTCCTTTAAAATAGTGTCGGAAAATTGGTGAATATTGGCATTGAACTCATTTGGGTTTGTAAAAACAGAGGAAACCTGGTCTAAGATAGTTTCAGACCGGCCATCCCAGAAGAAACTTTTTTGAAAAGCTGTATTAATAAGGGTAGGCGTGTTGCGTTGTAGTGCATTTCCAGTATTGTCAAAATTACTAATTAAACCATCTGCATATCCCTTGTTGGGTATATGGCATGTTGCGCAAGACATGGAGCCATTATTGGAAAGTTTGGTGTCAAAAAACAGTTTTTCTCCCAATGCAATTTGTTCCTTTGTTGGGTTTTTATTGACAGCTGGCGTAAAATAATTGAGGTTGAACGTATTTTTTTCAAAAAATGTCGGTGCATCAAAATTAAACGGTTCTGTATTTGTTGGCGTCCATAAAGCTACAGACTTCCTTATTTCTACCCAGTTTCTGGTAATAGGGTTCATATAGTCTCTAGTAAATGCAAACCTGTCAAAGCTTTCAAAATTGGTGTTCCCTTCGATGAATTTAACTGCTTTTGTAATGTTTTCCATAAAGGTGCTGTCCAAAGTTAAGTTGTTGTCTTTTATAAGCTTACGTATGCTGAGGTTGTAAACGCTTCTTAAACTTTCAAGGGAAATTTTACTCTCATTAATACCTAGGTGACTAACAGGTGTGTCAAAACCGGATATGCCTAAACTAACGATTCTAAATAACTGCTGATGTGTTGTAATAAAGAAACGTTGCGGGGTGAGTGTTCTTTTTTCTATACCCTTTTTCAGGTTGTTTAATAAGCCTTTTGTAACATAGATTTCATGCTGAAAGTCGGCATGGGTTATTTCTTCTGTATATATGCTTTCTTCTATCTTTTGGAAGCCTATAGGTTTTAATATCTTACCGTTATCTTCTTTATAAATGGGCAGGGCAGGGCCGTTAACCCTATGGCCTACTTCTGGGTTTAAATAAGCGGCATAAGGTTCTGCTTTTTTAAAGGCCTCCCGGGCTTTAATAAAATAAAGTTTTGATTCTTTGCTTTGAAAACCAACAGCTTTTAAGCTGTCTAAATAGGAGATAGATTGTGATATGTGGTCTAAATAATACGATCGCGTCGTTTCCCAATCGGGAACTCGATCCAAATGTTTCTTTTTGCAATTAGTTAAAAAGATTGCAAGTAGAAGAATATTTGTAATTTTTATTGTTGTATACATGTTTAACAGAAATGTTTTATTGATTATCCGTTATTAGTAATAATTTGTGCGCTGTCATTCAGAACGGAGCATGGCGAAGTGAAGAATCTTTTGATTGCGAAAGCGATTCCTCCAAAGCCTGTATTGAGTTTGTCAAAATATCGGAATGGCAAAAAACTGCTTTTTTGCATCATGACACATAACAGACAGTCATTAATGTTTTTAAAACAAAAGAATCTCCATTCGAAAATGGAGACCTTTTATCTTAACTGAAACTATGTTTGGTTTATCTCGGTAAACCTTTTAAAATAACAATTTGAGATGCTTGGTTGTCTTCATAAGAAGAATTAGTATGCCCATCTAAATCTTTAAAATCATCATGTCTCCAGTAATGGGGTTGTAATGCTAGGATAAAAGTGCCTGGTACACCAACCTTATCAGATATATCTACTAATGCTCCAAACTCACCACTTAAACCAGTGCTGTTGTTTTGAGCGAGATCTTGTCTAACAACCAGTTCTAATACTTTACTGGGGTAGTTTCCGTTGATATCAGTTTGGTATATTTGAGCAGCATGGCCTCTGTTAAACGAATTAGGGTCTTCTTGGATATACACAAAGTTTTCGGTTACGCAAATGTTGTCGGGGCTTTGAAGTTCAGGCAAATTCCCGTCCATGTTGTTTGTGTCTGTATTTCCACTAACGATTTGTGTTAATTTACCTGCTAGAGGATTTGTTTCATCCAACTCTAACTTGTAGACAGTCCCCCAGTCGTTGTATGTGCCTCGTCCAGGTCCTCTACCTGTTACGGCAAAAAATACATTTCTACCGTTGGTATCGTTACCTTTTTGGTAATCAACATCTTCAACGCGCATAAATTGCGATGCATATACATCCATACAAGCAGTTTCCATTTCACTTTTGGTAAGGTCTTTACCATTAGCAATCTCAACAAATTCCACATCGTAAGTGTTACCAAAGTCTAAGCTACTTTCGTTATATATTGTGTTGGCAGCAACATCTTGAATACCATTAGCACCATCTGATACTTGCTTAAACCGTAGAACATATATTTTTCCGTTGGTTAAATCGGCATCGCCGTTTTCGGAGTAGTACATGGTTACCTGTCCTTCAGAACCGCTAGAATCGTCGTCTCCACCAATGATAACGGTTTTTCCAGAGTAAGCATCTTTTGGAAGAGGTGTGGCATTTTCCCAAGAAAACTCGCCTAAAGCATCCAGTCCAAAGTCGGCAGTAGGTGTAGGGGTCTCAACCCAAGGATCAATGCCCTTAACGTCGTAATTAATGCTTTCTGAAGCAGATAAAAACAAGTCCTTGTCGCCACCATGAATGTCTTTTTCCCACATCGTGGCCGAACATTGTCTGGCAAAGTCGGCTACCCCTGAGTTTAGCAAGTAATCTCCTGAAATAGGCATTAAGTTTTCATCCAATCGTATTCTGGCTACAGCATAGCTGTCCTCGCAATTTACAACATATATATATTCATCGCCGTCTTTTAAAAAACCAGCACCATCAGCAGAACCGGCTAATTGAAAATTGCCATCAATAACATCGGGAGTGCTTATTATTGAGTAAGCGGTAACATAATTAAACTGTGGAGCAATAGCCACTAGAGGTTCGTATGGAGATTTGTTTGAGAACATGGTGGGTTCTGGAACAAAGTCTTTTCCATCTTCACCGTCTTCACCGTCTTCACCGTCCTTTCCGTCTTTTCCGTCAATACCATTTATGCCGTCTTTCCCATCTTCGGGTTGACAGGCAGTGGTTGTTAATGACAGAACTGAAAAGAATAGTATTTGTAAAATCAGTTTGTTAAAAGTTTTCATATCTAAAGTTTTATTTAAAATTATTTGAATATCCGTAATACATCATAATTCAAAAAATAGGGTTATTTTTGAAAAAACAGTGTCTCTATGAAT